>NZ_LWEJ01000166.1:0-29227 GCF_001635525.1 Alcanivorax sp. HI0007 | reverse complement strand
AGTGGCCACCAGTGAGCGCGGGGAGAGTCGGGAAATGCCACAGACCCCTGGCCGCTGTTGATCCTTGCCGGGCTGATTGTCGGCATCAGCACCCGCTACGGCGCCGGCTGCACCAGCGGCCACGGGGTCTGTGGCATTTCCCGACTCTCCCCGCGCTCACTGGTGGCCACTCTGGCGTTCATGGGCAGCGGCTTTGTCACCGTCTATGTGGTTCGCCATTGGCTGGGAGGGGCGCTATGAACCGTTCCCAACTGAGTGCCTTCATCGTCGGCCTGATTTTCGGAATCGGCTTGTTACTGGCCGGCATGGCCAACCCGGCCAAGGTGCTGGCCTTTCTGGATCTGGCCGGCGATTGGGATCCGTCCCTGGCGCTGGTAATGGTGGGCGCCATTGCGGTGGCGTCGGTGGGCTTTGTCCTGACCAAGGGTCGTCACCTGGCCTGGAGTGGCGACCCCATTCAGATACCCGGCAACCGCAAACTGGACCGGCGGCTGGTGCTGGGCTCACTGGGTTTCGGGGTGGGCTGGGGGCTGGCGGGCTTTTGTCCAGGCCCGGCGCTGGTGGCACTGGGCACCGGCAGCCTCAAGGCCGTGGTCTTCGTTGCCGCCATGGTGGCGGGGATGGCGGCCTTTGAATGGCTGGAAAGGCGTAAGAGCGCGTAAAGGCAGCGACAAGCTACAAGGCGCGCCAATGGCCGTCAGGTCCTTAAAGGGCATGCCCGCGCCCGATCCTAAAATCGCGGGCTGCGAACTTGCCGCATATCCCGACCTGGATCGCGTTGCAGCTTGAAGCTTGTAGCTTGCAGCTCGGCTTTCTACAGCAGGGCTTCAATATCCTTGCGGATCGCTTCCGGCTTGTCGGTGGGCGCATAGCGCTTGATGACCTTGCCATCCCGGTTGACCAGAAACTTGGTGAAGTTCCATTTGATGGCCTTGCTACCCAACACACCGGTGGCTTCGCTTTTCAGGTAAGCGTACAGCGGGTGGGTGTTGTCACCGTTCACGTCGATCTTGTCGAACATGGTGAAGCTGACCCCGTAGTTCTTCTCGCAGAAAGCACCGATCTCGTCCGCCGCGCCGGGCTCCTGCTTGCCGAACTGGTTGCAGGGAAAGCCGAGAATCTCCAGGCCCTTTTCCTGCAGGTCGTCATAAAGCGCTTCCAGTCCCTTGTACTGCGGCGTGAAACCGCACTTGCTGGCGGTGTTAACAATCAACAGCACCTTGCCTTTAAAATCAGCCAGAGCTTTTTCGTCGCCACTCAAGGTCGTGGCGCTGTAATCATAAATCCCCATGATGTCTCCCAACGGAATCGAACGCCGGCTGGCGCGAGGCTCTTACCTTAACGCAAGGCCCGGGTGCCGGCGAGTCAGGGCATTATCCCTGGGCGCCTTGGCCGCCATAGATCACCTCGACCAGCGTTTCCGCCACGGCCCGGCTGGACTGCGGGTTCTGCCCGGTCACCAGGCGCCCGTCCGCCACCACGTGACTGACAAACTTGTCGCCCAGATCCAGCGTCGCCCCCAACTCTGCCAGGCGAGTCGCCAGCAGGAACGGCATCACATCATCCAGCCCCACTTCCTGCTCTTCCTCGTTGGTAAAGCAGGTCAGGGTGCGGTTTTGCACCAGCGGGGTGCCGTCTTCATTGCGGAGTCCCACCAGCGCCGCCGGGCCATGGCAGACCGCACCGAGCAGGCCACCCTGAGCCCAGGTCCGTTCCATCACCGCTGCCACCAAGGGGTGATCCGGCATATCAAACATGGCGCCATGGCCGCCAGGGACAAAGACACCGGCAAACCCGTCTTCCCAGATCTCTTCCAGGGGACGGGTATCCTGCAGGGCAGAGATGGCTTCCGACCACTGGGCTTTCTGTTCATCATCCGGCACCGAGTTGGGGTCCACGGGAATCTTGCCACCACGGGGACTGGCCACCACCACCGGGATATTTTTCTCCCGGAACAGCAACCAGGGGACTGCGAATTCTTCCAGCCACAGGCCGGTCTGCTGACCCTGACCCATTTGCGATGCACTGGTAACCAGCATCAGCAGGGGTTTATCCAGATTCATTACGCCTCCCGTTCGTGTTTCACTGCGTTCCTGTTCTGTTCATCTCAGCACGGCCCATGGCAACATGCTGTGATTGGTTCTTCTCACGTTGGGTGCGACAGCGTTTTTCATCAAGCCCGCAGGCGGATTTTTTTGTATGGATTGGCACCAGTTACTCAACAAGGCCCGGCTGGGCGGGCGCAGCGCCAAGGATGAGAGCGGTCGCACCGCCTTCCTGCGCGACCATGACAAGATCATCTTTTCCGGCGCCTTCCGGCGACTGGCGCGCAAGACCCAGGTGCACCCGCTGGCCACCAACGACCATGTTCATAACCGTCTGACCCATTCCCTGGAAGTGTCCTGTGTGGGACGCACCCTGGGTATCCGCGTGGGCGAACGGCTGCAACAGCGCCAGTTGCTCCCGGACACGGTCAGCGCCACCGATTTGGGTGACATCGTCCAGTCCGCCTGCCTGGCCCACGATATCGGCAACCCGCCGTTCGGACACACCGGCGAGCGCGCCATCCGCGCCTGGTTCCAGGAACGGGGGCAACGCTTCCTCGCCATGCTGGCCCCGGAGCAGCAAAGCGACCTGACCTTTTTCGAGGGCAATGCCCAGGGCTTTCGCATCATCACCAAGAGTGAATACCACCAGTACGACGGCGGCATGCGCCTGACCTATGCCACCCTGGCCACCTTCCTGAAATACCCCTGGCTGTCCATCGATGCCACCGACAGCAACGGAGCCAGCAGCAAGCCCGGCAAGTACAGCGCCTTTGTGTCGGAAGCCGATGCCTTTCGGGAGGTGGCCGCTGCCACCGGCCTGCGGGAAATTGCTCCGGGCCGTTTCTGCCGCCACCCGCTGGCTTATTTGATGGAGGCCGCTGACGACTTTTGTTACGCCATTATCGATCTGGAAGATGGCCTGGAGATGGACCTGCTGCACTGGGACGAAGTCTATGCCCTGCTGCAACCGGCCCTTCCTGACACCCCCGAGGTCCGCGACCTGATCCATTCCGACCTGCGCGACGGCCGCAAGGCGGCCCTGCTGCGGGGCAAGATCATTGAATGCTTCATTGAGGCCGGGGTGGAGGCCTTCGTGGCCAACCACGACAATCTGCTGGGCGGCAGAATGGAAGGGGATCTGATCAGCCACTGTGAACCGGCGGTGCGCGATGTGGTGGAAAATGCCAAGCAGCTGGCCCGTTCGAAAGTGTTCGAGCATCCACGGAAAATCGAACTGGAAATCGGCGCCTTCGAAGTGATGGGCGCGCTACTGGACGGCCTGATTGAAGCGGCGGTGTCCCATGCCTGCGATAGCGCCCGGAACTATCGCCACGAACGGATCATCGACCTGATCGGCCGACACAGTTTTCCGGAACAACTGGCCTCGCTACCCGAACAGGAACGCATTTATCAATGCATCATGCGGGCACTGGATTTTCTTGCCGGCATGACTGACAACTACGCCACCTATCTGGCCAAACAGTTTTCCGGGATGGCGGAAACCCGATACTAGGGAAGCTCCCACCTACCCCACAGCAACAGGGTATGACACCCGTTTCATCCCGCCGGATACCGGCACCCCTCTCCCGGAAGCGCGGGAAATGGACCACCCCACCCGGTCCGGGGGCCGGATAACACATCACAAAGCCACCGGGTGAATAAACGCGCATCCCCCATATGGGGGATGCGCGCTTATAACTCCCTGCTCAATACTGGTAGTCAAAGCTTCGTGCGGGTGAGGGTCCGGGGACACCCCACACGAAAGCCACAAGAATCCATCCAACGGGGAAGTTGATGGCTACCATGTTTACGCCTGCTGTTTCCGGGGCACGGCCCCTTAATGCCTGCAAGACGCTCCTGATCCCACTGCTCGGTGCCAGCCTGCTGAGCGCCTGCGCCACCGGCCCCAAGCAATACGCGGTGGCACCGCTGGATCCTGCCAAACAGGAATATGTGGCCAGTCAACCAGCGGCCCTGCAGCCCGCCTGGCGCAAACTGTTCCAGGAAGGGCGCCGCAACGAAGTGCTGAACCTGATGGAAATCGGCGCCACCGCGTTCAAGACCGGGGATCTGGATACCGCCCGCCGCACCCTGGATGAGGCCATCGCCAACATCGAAAGCGTCTATGCGGACAACGATGCCGCGCGAAAGGCACGCAGCCTCTGGTACGAGGAAGGCGAAAAGGAATTCAAGGGCGAGCCCTATGAACGCTCCATGGTCTATTACTATCGCGGCCTGATCTATCTGATCGATGGCGATTACGGTAATGCCCGCGCCACTTTCCTCAATGGCCTGCTGCAGGATGCCTTCGCCGAGGAAGAACAGCACACCACCGACTTTGCCTCCCTGGTCTATCTGGCCGGTTGGGCGGCACGTCTGGATGGCAACGAACGCCTCGCCAGTGAGCATTTCGAGGAATACCGCCAGTTTCGTCCCGACGGCCCGATCCCGACTGACAGCGACAATACCCTGATCGTGGCAGAAACCGGCACCTCCCCGCGCAAACTGGCCGACGGCGTCGGTCACTTCGAACTGGTCTACCGTCGCGGCAAGGGCTTTACCGAAAACCGCGCCAGGGTTTCCGGTGATGGCCTCAATCAGACCCTCTACCCGGCGGAAGACGTGTTCTTCCAGGCCTCAACGCGAGGCGGGCGGGCGGTGGATCGCATCATCGAAGGCAAGGTGCAGTTCAAGCAGACCACCGGCAACGTGGGCGACACCATGACCAGCCTCAGCGACAACAGCCTGATCACCGGCATCGCCGCCGGCGCCGGTGGAGGCCTTGCCGCCGGCTTCAATACCATCACCGCCATTGGCGTCGCCGCCCAGGGCATGTCCGCCCGCACCAAGACCCGCGCCGATACCCGCTACTGGACCAGTCTGCCCGACACCCTGCACCTGGGCAGCGCCCGCCTTTCCGGGGATACCCAAAACGCCAATGTCACCTTCACCAACAAGGCCGGCATTACCCAACCACCGGGCAGCAAACCCGCCCGTATTTTCTTCGACAAGAATGGCAACGGCGTGATTTTCGCCAGTGCCCGTTAACCCCGTTAAGGAGAACTCCATGCACGCGAAATTCGCCCTTGTCGCCGGTCTGCTGGCCGGCTCCTTGCTGGTCGGTTGCCAGAGCAGCAGCAAACTGGAACACCAACAGCGCACCGCGCCGACCACCTACAACAGCGTGACGTTTACCGATTACGACCTGAACCGGAATTTCAGTGGCGGCATTCCCGGTCCTCACAAGGTGTTCCGCTTTACCGCCGAAAAGCATGGCATTCGCCGTACCCCGGCCAACACCTCGGAAGTCTTTGTCGTCCTGCGTAACCACACCGACTACAACGGCATCCTGGAAGCCCGCACCCAGTTCTTTGACCAGTCCGAGATTCCCACCGACGTGGAACCGCGCTGGCAGCGAGTGGTGGTACCGGCCAACTCCACCAGTGTCTATCTGGAAAAATCCACCACCACCGAGCCGCTGAAATACCGGGTGGAAGTGAGGCAGGCAAAATGAAGACTTTCGTCGCTCTCGCCCTGCCCCTTGCCTGGCTGGCCAGTAGCCATGCCCTTGCCCAGCAGGATCACCCCGCCACCGAAATGATGGCACCCGCCCAGGTCCCCATGAGCGAGGAAGCCTACGCGGAAAGCCTGCGCGATCCGTCCCAGCGCCCGCCGGAACAGGACGTCATCCGCCGTTTTCGTCAGACCTTTCCCGACCAGGGAAAGCCGCGCATTGCCGTCTTCTGGAATCGTGAATTTCCCACCCGGGTCAGCGACTGGTACAGCCACCACCGCGGCAGTCTCAATGCCAAAGGCGAGCTCAGCGTCACCGGCAAGGATGCCCGCGAAGAAAAAGGGCGCGCCACACTGACCATGGAACAGGAAAGCCGCGGCGGTCTCCGTCCCTCAGACCGCAACGCCATTGCGCTGGGTCTGCAAGGAGGGCTCATCAGCGCCTTCAAGCAAGGCGGCGCCACCGTCATCGATCAGGCCATGGCCCAGCGCATAACCGATAACGCCCTGGAAGACGGCACTTTCGAACGCGCCTCCCCGGACCAACTGCGCCTGCAAATGCGGGCCCTGTCCCAGCATGCGGATTTCGTGCTGGAGCTGGTGGTGGGCAGCGAATTTGATCGTGACGGTCTGTACCAGGTGCGCGTGCTGTCCGTGAAAGACGCCAGCGTGGTGGCCGTGTTCAACACCGATGGCAAGCCACCGGGCAGTGAAGACCAGCATGCCTGGGTGGTCACCGATGGCGGCTTCGAAAAACGCGATCGCCCACAACCCATGAGCACCACCGGCAAGGAAATCGCCCTGCACACCATGGCCCAGATGAGCCAGTGAGCACCCAACCTATTCACGTATTCCACGAGGGGAACACCATGAACGCTTTCAAACCCATTGCCATCCTCAGCGCCGCCGTGCTGCTCAGCGCCTGCGCGCCAACCCGGGTCGATAACGCCGCCGGACAACCCTCCGTCTATCAGGACGTGGGCAGCGCCGGACGCGTCCAGGGGGTCGGCATCGAGTCCCAGGACGTGGTGGCCATGACCGACCAGATGATGCGCAGCCTGCTGGCCAACCCCATGGTTTCCAACCGCACCACCCCGCCACGGGTACTGATCGACATGGACGGCTTCAAGAACGAGAGCACCTCGGTGATCAACCTGAACATGCTGGCCAAGCGCCTGCAGATCGAACTCACCCGGGCTGCCAACGGCCGCATGGTGTTCGTCAATCGCCAGAACCTGGCGGCGATCCAGAAAGAGCGTGAGATCAAACGCGAAGGCCTGGTGGATGGCGGCACCATCCGCAAGACCCAGGCCACCGCCGGGGTCGACTACCAGATGTTCGCCACCATCACCTCGCAGGACGCCATTGATCGTCAGAGCCAGATGCGTCAGCGCTACCACTACATTTCCTTCGAAATGGTGGACATGGAGCTGGGCACCCTGGTGTGGGGCGACGGCTTTGAAATGAGCAAGGCCACTCAGGACAACGTTCTTTACCGCTAACCCGTTTTCTGTCCGCGGGCGCCACGGGAACGACCGCCCGCCCGGACAGGCGATTACAGGAGATCATCATCATGGAACGCATTTCTGCCAGCATCCGCTTGGGGGCGGTCGTGCTCGGTTCTGCACTACTGGGCGCCTGCGCCTCCAGTTATCAACAAGGCAGTACAAGCAGCCCCGCCGTGACCACCGTTAACGGCAGTGTGACCACCTCAACTGACACCGGCGCCTATCACGCACAGGTACTGCAGGCCAGCCAGACCGGCCAAACCGCCTGCGTACAGGCCGAAGTGGTATCCGGCAAGATGGTCTACCATTCCACCCTTGTTGCGCCTGGCAGTTTCCAGGTGCAAGCGCAGCACTCCGAAGGCGCTTGGCGTTGTGTCGATTACAGCAACAACGCTGAACAGGTTTGGGCTCTGCTGGATTCCTCCTCTCTGGCGTCTGACGGCCAGTCGCCCACCGGAGAACCCCTCGGTAAGGGCTTGCTCGGTATCCGCATCAACCAGACCGAAGATAAACATTTCCTGAAAGTGGAAAGCCTGGTGCCGTTGAGTGCAGCGGAGGAAAGCGGTCAACTACAAAGCGGCGACCTGATCGTTGCCATTGGCGAAGGCAAGGACGGGGAACTGACCCCCACCGCCGGCCAGACCCTGCAGCAACTGGTTGCGCAAATGCGTGGCGAGCCCGGCACCTTTGCCCGCCTGAGCATCATGTCTCCGGGCACTGCCGGCACCCGTGACGTGGTCCTTGAGCGTCGTGAGCAGACTGCCGAGCAACAGGCCGCCATCCAACAGCAGCAGATCGACGCCCTTGCTATCAAGGACAATAGTGGCCAGTTCCTGTCGCCCTACACCAGCGATGGCGTGACAGCCGAGTGGGTCAACAAGACCATCAACGTGTCCATGGGCAAGGCAACCGGGTCCGCCGTGGGTGGCGTTGCCGGTGCCTACGCGGCCAACAAGGTACTGGAAAACGTCCCCTTCGGCGGCATGCTGGGCGGCTTTCTGGGCTCCAAGGCCGGCAAGGCTGTGGGCGGCAACACGGCGCTGGAAGCCTCCGGTGGCTGGGACTTCATTCGCAGCAGCTCGGATATTTCCTTCAACTCCATGAATGACATGGCCCGCTGGCTGGCCACCACCCACCGGGACAAGAGCAACTTTGTGGATGTGATCAAGGCCGCCGACAAGATCTACCCGGGCCTGCAAACCGCCGTCGCCAATTCGGCACGTTGATCGGGAGCCTTCCATGTCAATTCGACCCCTTTACCGCTTCGCTCAGGTCATAACCTGCCTGCTTCTGATCAGTGGCTGTACGACCTATCGTTATGTTCCGGCAGCGACGGAGGCAAACCCTCAAGAGACCGTCAACACGGCCCCCGTTGCGCTTCGCATCGACTCACCCGTAGCCAGTCGCGAGGCCCATCAGCCCAACACGCCGGAATGGCAGAAAATGAAGCCTGCGCTGGAAAAAGCGGTGGCGGACAATCTCAAGGATCTTTCCTCGCAACCCGTGTCGGCGCCCTCACCCACCCTTGCGGTGAGCGTGGACAATGACGGCTCGCAAATGCACTGGGGCTCCTTTTTCCTCTACATCGTCACCCTGACTCTGGTGCCAGCCACTGATGACCTTCAGTTCGAGAGTCACATGACGGTGAAGTCCGGAGAGAAGACCCTGTTCACGTCCCGGGAAAAGGGTGAAATGAGACGTTACCTGTCGGTCTATTTCCCCACACCGCTGTTTATCGGCAAAAGCGACCCTGCCGTTGCGTCTCAGGACATGACTCAGGCCATGATGGCCAGGCACCGGCAAGCGCTGGACCAGTGGATGACGGCAGAGAAGCAGCAGTATGACCAGCAAGTGGCAGGCAAGAGCATGCTGGAGCAACGCCAATGGCTGATCGACAATCCCGACAGCCTCTTTGCCGGTGACATTCTCGCCAACCTGGCCGCCCATACTCCCCGGCGCAACACCCTGGGCTGGCACCGGGAAAATGTCGCCCTGTTTCCCGGTTATATATCGCTGCTTCCCGAAGAAGACGCCTTGTGGTTCGTGGGACCGGAAGACCGTCGCGTGATTGATCTGGTGGACGCCATCAAACGCAGCAAAAACCAGACAATTCTCGCTGCGTCCGTGGAGACCCAGGGCCCCTACAAGGTATTCGCTGAGGAAGAGGTGCGCCGCTTGCGAAAAATGGGACTGTCCAGCGACCTGATCGCGGCCATGATCCGCAGCACCAGCCAGACATCACCCCAGGCAACCCCGGCTTCCGCTGTGGCTGTCACGCCGACTCCGTCCCGGGAGGAGACTCTGGCGGCCCTGTTGATTCCCGACAACAGCGGCGAGTACATGAACCCCTGGACCAGCGACGGGGTCCTGGCCGAATGGGTCGACAAGGCGATCAATGCCAAAATGGGCAGCGCGGTGGGCTCCGCCGCTGGCGCCTATGCGGCCTCGAAAGCGCTGGATAACGTGCCTTTCGTCGGCGGCTTTCTGGGTTCCAAGGTGGGCAAGAAAGTGGGCCACTCTGCGGCCATCAGTGCGTCCGGCGGCATGGACTACATTCGCCAGACCTCGGACCAGTCCTTCCGCAGCCTGGAGGACATGGCCCGTTATCTGAAGGCGGTCCACGGGACCAACAGCAACTTCCAGGACGCCATCAAGGCTGCTGATGCCATCTATCCCGGCTTGATGCAGTCCCTGGCTTCCGCGCAGTAATCCCCCTTGGTAGTGCCCCGGCAAGAGCCCTTGCCGGGGCACCCCGCATTCCCTCACTGCCCCCTTCCGTTACGCTTTTCTATTCGCTCTTTACCCTCTGCCTGCCCACATTAACGCCATCGCTACAGCCCACAGGGGAAAATTTGCTAAGGTAAAAAGCAGGGATCAATGGGGAATCCAGATGGATATCCAACAAAAACAATGGGATGCGCTTATTGGGCGCATCTACGAAACCGCTTTGTCACCCGGTGACTGGGGCGAATTGCTGGAACCCATGGTGGACTGGTGCCAGCAGGAAAAGCAGGACCTGGCCACCATGGAAGCATTGCTTGCCCATCTGGATCGCGCTGTGCGCAGCAGCAATCACATGCATTCCCAGGAAGACCAGAACCACCTGCTCAATGACATGACCAACCGTCTGCCCTGGCCCATGTTGATGGTGGACGACCAACTGCATGTGGTGAAGCACAATTCCGCCGCTGACCGCATCCTGGCATCGGGCCCGTTACGCATGGCCGATGGCGGCGCACTGATGCTCAGCGATGCCAAACTCAAACAGCAGCTTCAGCAGGTAGTGCGCCTGCAACATGGTCGCGACAGCCAGTTACTGCATTCCGAACAGGAAAAAATGGTCCTGCTGTGTATGCCCGTGTTTCGCTCCGATGCGCCGGATGAGGTATCGCGGGTTACCACCGTGGTCTGGGTGTTTGCCGACCGAAGCGTTGCCGCACCCTCGGTTAAATCTCTGGCGGATCTGTTCGGCATTTCCCCGGCGGAGGCGCGTCTGTTGCACCTGCTTTGCAAGGTGGGCAACCTTAGTCAGAGTGCCGAACTGCTCTCTGTCAGCGTGCATACGGCCCGCACCCAGCTCAAATCGATCATGGGCAAAACCGGTATCAGCAGTCAGGTCGCCCTGGTCAGCCGCGCCATGAGCCATGCCCTGCTGGCAACCCCCACCCTCGCCACCCACGATGGTCATGAAGAGCGCTTTATGGTGCTACCGGATCACCGGGTGCTGAGCTGGTTTGAATATGGCTGCCCGGAAGGCAAGCCGTTGCTGGTCATGGAAAACCAGGCCGGCAATATGCCCTGCCATGAGCCCCATCACGACTGGTATGTGTCACAGGGCCTGAGAGTGCTGGTTGTGGTGCGTCCCGGGTTCGGTATTTCCAGTCCCTGCCCGAACGGCAGCTTTGTGGATTTTGCCGATGATCTGCGCTATTTCTGCGAGCGCCTGAACCTGCAGCAGCCCATCCTCGCCGGGTATTGTTTCGGCGGCCCCTACGCTCTGGCTGCCGCCGCCAGATACCCGTCCCTGTTCCAGCAGGTTGGCGTGATTGGCAGCCTCGTACCCTGGCAATACATGCATTCAGGTCAACTGGACCCCATGCATGACCGGCTACTGAAAATGGTGGATCGCGATCCCAGAATCTTCATCTCTCTGGGGAAAATGGCGCTGCGCGGGGTCAACCGCTCCCCGGAAAAGTTCTTTTCCTTCTTCTCCCGCTTCCTCGACCCCAAAGACGCCAGCCTGATTAACGACCCGGCCGTACAGGCAATCACCCTGCCACAGTTACGCCAACGCTGGTTCCAGGGCGCCAGGGTAATCATTGACGATTATTTGCGGGTGTTGCGCCCCTGGAAGTTTGAGCTGACGGACATCACCATCCCCACCCAGGTCTGGCATGGCGCGCTGGATCGCAGCGTCCAGGTGGAATCCGCCCGCGCCATGGCCGAAGCCATTCCTGGCGCACAGTTTCACGTGCTGGAAAACCAGGGCCGCTACCCGGTCATAGAATGCTGGCAGGAGTTTGTGGAAGCACTGGCTGGCTCGATACCCCAGACCATCACGCAACGGGCCTGACGCGAAACCCCGGCTTGCCGGGTGATCCGTTATTCCGGTTCTGCATTCTCTTGCTGTAGAGCGCGGTTCAGCACGTCCAGGAACAGGTCGAACTGATAGGAAAAACGCCAGTTCTCCCTGTCCAGGGAACCCGGTGAGTGCCAGCTCAACCCCTTCACTTCCGCAAGCGCCCGGGCGGGCACTGCCAGTGGCGACGCCGACAACGGTTGCTGCGGGTAACAGCGGTAGAGATGGAAACCGTTTTTCATCACCTCCAGCCGCCGCCCCACCGTGACCGACAGCCCGGTCTCCTCCAGGGTTTCACGGTATGCCGTACATTGGGCCAGCTCATTCTCCTCCCGGGTGCCGCCCGGAACCCCCAGCTTGCCACCCCAGCGGTGGCTCACCAGCAATGCCTGGCCGTCTTGCAGAATCAGGCAGCCTGCATTTGCCCGCCTGTCATCTTCCTCGCCAGGCACCCGCGGACAGTCAGCCAGGATCGGCGACACCAGGGTCAGCAGCATGGCGATGGCGGGTATTCTCATGGCATGTCCGGCCGGTTATGGCCAGCGACCGCTAGCACAGCGTCGCGCGGATCGGGGCATCCGTTGCAACAGGTAGAGAATGGCGGGGCCGAAGTCGGTCTGAATCGATTCACGGCGGTACACCCGAGGCACCTCTTCAAGCCGGTCCAGCGCTGCCAGAGTAAGCGCATCCACCTCATACAATTCACCCTGCAGTGCCGTGGTCCCGGGACGCCACGCTCCCGGGTAAGTGCCCAGATCAAATAACTGGTAGGCAGGCGCCGTTTGCCAGCTCGCCACGAAACGGGCCCGGCGCAGGAACCCCTGATTTCTGCCACCGCGCTTGAGTGTGCCATACACGAAGACCAGCATCGGAAGAGCCATCAATGGTTGTCGATGAATAAAATCGGGCCCCTTTCAATGGTCGACCCGACGCACCGTTATCAACGAATCAGCGGCAGCCGATGTTCCCGCGTGGCCGCAATCACCTCGTCCGGTACCAGAATTTCCGTGGCCAGGGGCAGGTGGTCCGACAGCAGGCAATCTTCCAGTACCCGGGTGTGACGACTCTGCAGGGCCGGAGACAGCAGAATATGATCGATATGCCGGTCCGGGGCCCAGCTCGGGTAGGTGTTGAGATTGTCGGCTTCCACTGTCCGCAGCCCCAGGCTTGCCAGTGGCGACGCCTCCAGGTGCTCCAGACGGCAATTGAAGTCCCCCATCATGACCACATACTTGTAACCTTCAAGCAGCCGGGCCAGGTAAGCCAGCTGGGTATTGCGCACCTTTTCGCCCAGGGCGAGGTGGGCCACGACGACCACAAGAGGCTGAATGGGATGTCCATACTTGATGATGATGGCACCACGCCCCGGCAGACCGGGGAGCCGATGATCCTTCACTTCAAAGGGCTGATGGCGGCTGAGGAAGCCGTTGCTGAACTGGCCGAGACGGCCCAGATTACGGTTGAGTTGCTGGTGCCAGAAGGCAAAATCACCCAGCGACGCCAGATGCACCAGCTGATTCATGTTCCGTGAGCGCAGGCTGCCGCCATCCACCTCCTGCAGGCCCACCACATCAAAATGGCTGAGCACTTCGGCAATCTGCTCGATGGTTTCCACGCTACGCGGATGCGCCACCAGATGCTTCCAGCTACCGGTGATGTAATCGCCGAACTTCTGGCTGCCAATGCCGGCCTGAATATTGAAGCTGAGCAGCTTGATGCTGGTGTCAGGGAGAAGGATCTCCCGGGTCTGACGGGTGCGCCGCACCCCTTCCCGAGCGAAAGAAAAACCCGCAGGGCGGGTTTTCCAGTCACGATAAGCCGTACGGGCACGATCCAGGAGCATAGAGAGTGCCTAATTAACTACCGGCCTTTTCCTTGTTGGCCAGATACTCGATGACCTCAAACAACTCGTCGGTGGTCTTCAGGTTCTCGCGCAACACCAGGTACTTGCCATTAACCACAAAGTTGGGCACTCCAGGAATCTTGTATTCCTTGGTCAGCGCCTCCGCCTGACGCACCTTGGTGGACACACCGAAGGAGCTGTAAAGACGGTTGAACTTCTCCGGCTCAACACCGTACTTGCGGAAGAAATTGGCCAATGCCGGCTCATTGAAGAGCGGTTCACGATGCTTGTGGATGGCGTCAAACAATGGCGCGTGGATTTCATCCACCAGATTCAGGGTTTCTTCCACATAATAGGCCCGGGCCAGCGGCTCGGCGTTACGCAGGAACAGCACCGGCGTGCGCACATAGTCGATAAATTCCGGTTTGGATTCGAGCCACTTGTCCACTGCAGGCTCCAGGGAGTAACAGTGGGGGCAGGCATAAGAGAAGAACTCCCGCACTTCCACCTTGCTCGGGTCACTCACATTGCCGGGCACATCCAGAATCTTGTAATGGGTGTCCACCGCAAAACGGGCATGTTCTTCGGCGGCAAACGCAGTGGTCGCCAGGCCCAGACTCATCAGCAAAGCTGTCACAAAGCGAAGCATCAGTTCATCTCCTTATTGTTGGTCTCCGCACGGTAGGACCGCCGGAATCATTATTTTCTCCCGCTGCCGGGAAAAACACATCCGCCTCATCGGGGAGCAATTATCTTTTCATGATAACAACGAAAAAGGCAGCCCGCAGGCTGCCTTTTCTACAAACCGTAACCAATCAGACCTATTTGGACAAACCAGAAATATAACTGGCCACCGCCTTGATCTGGGTGTCGCTCATCTTGGCAGCAACGGTCTGCATCATGCCGGGAGCGTCGCCATCCGTATCATTGGTACGCTTGACCACATTATCGCCAAGGTCATTACGGCCAGCGGCACGGAAAGCTTTCAACTGCTCTTCCACATACTGGGCGTTCTGACCGGCCAGAAGCGGATACTTGGCACCCTCAACACCTTGCCCGGCAGGGCCGTGGCAGCCGGAACAGGCAGGCAGACCATTGGCCATGTCACCACCCCGATACAGTTTGGCACCCTGCTCAACCCAATCCGGGTCGGCCTGGCCGATAGAGGGCTCCTGGGAGGCATAGTATGCACCCAGATCCGCCATATCCTGCTCGCTCAGGTTCGCTACCTGACCGGCCATGATGGCGTTTTCCCGTTTACCGGACTTGTAATCCTGGAGCTGCTTGACCAGGTATGCTTCCCCCTGGCCTGCCAGCTTCGGGTAATTACCCGCAATCGGCTTGGCCCCACCAGGGCCATGACAAGCGGCGCAGGGAGCGGCTTTTGCTTCGCCAGCTTCAGCATCGCCTGCTGCCAGGGTCGGGTTGGCTACTGCGGCAGCCGCCATCAGCACGAACAGTTTGAAAAACTTCATGGCCTATCCTTTCCTACAGCGTCTTATTTGCTTTTGGACATGTACTCAATCAGAGCACGGTATTCGTCGTCGCTACAGTCGTTACACATGCCTTTTGGCGGCATGGCGTTATACCCTTCCTTCACATGCTTCACCAGGGTATCCATGCCTTTCGCCAACAGCGGCTTCCAGGCGGCCTCATCGTGAGACTTGGGTGCACCCGCAGCCCCTGAGGAATGGCAGAAGGTGCAGCTACTGCTGTAGCGCTCTTCCACGGTGGCGGCGCTGGCCGCTCCTGCCATCATGATCAATGCAATACCTGCTACCAAACCCTTCATATCCTACCTCTGCTATGCTGGCGTCAACCGCTGGCGAAGTGTGGATTTGCCTTTCCCGTCAAACCCTTGTAGAACGTCGACCGCCCTGGCTATCGCCAGGAGAGTCAGGCGGCCGGGATTATATACCAGTCTGGCACGCGCCGTCATATTCCATGTGAAGGGTAAGGTTATGCCACAACATCCCGCTGAAGTCCTGCTCCACCAGGCCAGTTTCCTGCAAAGCGCCCAGCGCCTGGACCAGTGCCCGCCTGACGAGGGCCGGGAAGTGGCCTTCGCCGGCCGCTCCAACGCCGGTAAATCCAGCGCCATCAACCGCCTGACCGGGCAGAGAACCCTTGCCCGGACCTCCAAGACCCCCGGCCGCACCCAGCTGATCAACTTTTTTGCCCTGGACGAGGAACGGCGTCTGGTGGACCTGCCCGGCTACGGCTACGCCAAGGTGGCCAAGAGCAAGCGCAACGAGTGGCAGGAACACCTGGATCACTACCTGGCCGAGCGCCAGGTGCTGGTGGGGCTGGTATTGATGATGGATATTCGCCATCCCCTCAAGGATTTCGATCTGCTGATGCTGGAATGGTCCGCCCAGGCCAACATGCCGATTCATATCCTCATGACCAAGGCCGACAAACTCAAGTTCGGCGCCGCCAAATCCACCCTGCTGAAGGTACAGAGCCAGCTCAAGAACCATCCTGCACCGCTGTCCTTGCAATTATTTTCTGCCACCAACGGTACCGGCTGCGAAGCGGCCTGGGACAAACTGGGGGAATGGTTGGAGATCGCAGCGCCTGACCAGAACGAGTGACGAGTTTCGAAACCGGCCTCTGTGGCAGCCGGACTTACTGACGTTCGGGGCCTCTGGACAATGCCCATGGCTTGCCGGCAAGCGGTGATCACCAGGCATTGGGGATTCTGAAAGGTTTTCGCAACTCGGTACTCGTACCTCGCCACTTCCTTCCGGGAAAAACTTCCAGACAAAAAAATCCCCGGCAGCAATTCTTGGGGGAAGGGAACGACTTGCTGCCGGGGAGGCTTGCCGCCCCGGCCTCTTTGGGGGGAAAGGCCGGGACAAAACACGACGGGCCGGTGAGGGTACTGGGGGATCGGGGGTTCCGGCCCGTCGCATTAATAGAGACTGCCGTGTTCGCTGAAAAGTTCCAGCCCCTTGCCCTGTTTTTTTGCCCGACTGTCGATCTGCGTCACAAAACTGGCACTGTATGGCACACGCCTGCCCCCGTCCCGCTTCTGCCGCAATGGAAAAGCGGACCCAACTGTCCCCTATCCCACTGATCAGCAAGAAGTATTAGTCACGCGGAGATCTCTGGCACAGGGATTGCTTAGTTCTTGGACAGAAGTTCGCGAACTGCGCGAAAACCCGAAGAGGTTGCAGTTTGCCATTGCCTGTCAGCACAAACGACAGGCAAAAAAAATCCCTGGCAGCAATCTTGGGGGAAGGGAACGACTGCGCTGCCAGGGAGGCTTGCCGCCCCAACCTCTGGGGGGAGATTGGGGAGTCCAAATACGCTACGGATCGACGAGGGTACTGGGGGATCGGGGGGTGCCAATCCGTAGCTATTCTTTAGGACCACACCGTTTTTTCGAAAGTTCCTGCCGGTTTCACCTTTTACATTTTTTACGATCGAATAAGCTACAAGCCGCAAGCTTCAAGCTGCAACACGATTAAGGCTGCAGCCAACCGACCCCCTCTCCTCCGCGATTCCCGCATACAAACCCGACGTTAAATCGCGGGCATGGCTTTGCCGCATCGTCCTACCAGTTTTCCGCGTTGCAGCTTGTTGCTTGGAGCTTGCCGCTTTTACTGCTTCCAGGGCTCTCCCTGGGTGCCCTTCATCCGCTTCAGATCCCGGTGCATGGCGGCCTTGGCCAGCATATGGGCAGACACCGGCGCGGTGATGAACAGAAACAGGGTGATCAGCACCTCATGGAGCTGCAGCCCCCGTTCCTGCCAGGAAAAGAACAGCAGGGACGCAATGATGGTGCCGCCCACTCCCAGGGTGGTGGCCTTGGTGGGGCCATGCAAACGGGTATAGAAGTCCGGCAAGCGCGCCAGGCCGATGGACCCGATCAGCGCAAAGATGCCGCCCACCACCACAAATATGGCCACCAGCCATTCAATCAAGACGTCCATAAAAGCTCCAACTTGCCTGACACCGGGTGCCAGGCATTATTCAATGATGTCACCGCGGGTAATGTACTTGGCCACCGCCACGGTGCTGACAAAGCCGATCAGGGCAATCAGCATGGCCGCCTCGAAATACAGCTTGCTGTCCACCTGGATGCCGTAGACCACAATCAGGGCAATGCTGTTGATGTACATGGTGTCCAGCGCCAGCACCCGGTCCGGCAGGGAAGGACCGATCACCAGCCGATACAGGTTCAGCACCCACGCCACCGTGAGCAGGCCAAAGGTCAACGAGATAGCACTCTCTAGCATTCGAAAATCTCCTTGATCGGCCCTTCATAGCGCTGCTTGATCTCCGCCACCAGCGCCGCCGGATCTTCCACGTGCAGGGCGTGCACCAACAGCCGGGTACGGTCCTCGCTCACATCGGCGGACACGGTGCCCGGGGTCAGCGACACGGTACTGGTCAGCACGGTAATGGCAAAACGGTCACGCAGATCCAGCGGCACCTCCACAAAACCGGGCTGCAGATCCTTCACCGGCCCCAACACTTTCACCGCTACCGCCATATTCGCTATCAGAATATCCTTGGCCACCCGCAGCACGAAACGCAGCAGCCCCATACGATCCCGCACCAGCGGCACCTGTGGCCAGAAGGGTCGGGTGCCCAGGGGCAACACCACCGCCAGAATCAGCCCCAACAGGGCATGGCCCACACTGAAGCCATTGAGCAGCAGCCAGGTAAGCCACAACACCAGCGTCAGACTGGGATAGGGAAGCAAGCGTTTCATGAAGCACCTCCCAGCACCGCCCGGATGTAAATCGTCGGATCTGCCAGCTGGCCCGCCACGCCGGCACACAACTGCAACAGGGGCTCAGCCGCCAACGCCAGGGCCGGGCTGGCCAGCAACAGGGCCAGCATGGGAATAACCCGTCGCTTGCCCAGCTTCCTGTCGACAACTTCACCGTGCACCCGCCAGAACAGGGTGGAACCGGCCCGGCTCATGCCCACCAGACCCGCCAGACCCGCCAGCAGCAGGAGCGTCCAGTAAGGCGCACTGGGTACCGCCTGCAACAGCGCCAGTTTGCCGATAAAACCGGACAGGGGCGGCAACCCCACCACCGCCACAGCTGCGGCAAAGAAGGCCGCCCCCAGCCACTTACCGTGCGCCAGCGGCGGGCCAGACTCCAGCCGGTCTTCACCATCGCCACGGGAGCGGCGCAACAGATCACAGAGCAGGAACAGGGCCGCACAGATCAGGGTGGAATGGATCAGATAATAAAGCGCAGGACCAACCGTCTGTGGCTCGCCAACGCTCAGCGCCGCCACCAGGGTCCCCACCGACATGACCACCAGATAGGCCACCAGCCCACCCAATCGTGACGCCGACAGAGCCCCGATAGCCGCCAGGGCCAGGGTCACCAGCGCCAGCCACCAGAGCAGGTCCGCACCCAGCCCGGCCAGTGGCCCGTCACTGAAGGCCAGCGCCTGCATCCGCAGGATGGCGTAGATACCCACCTTGGTCATGATGGCAAACAGCGCCGCCACCGGCGCGGTGGCATTGGCGTAGGTGGCCGGCAGCCAGAAGTACAGCGGGAACAGGGCCGCCTTCAGACCGAACACCACCCACAGCAACAGCACCGCCACGGTGACCAGTATCTGCTCGCTGCCCTGAAGCGCCTGCGCCTTGACCGCAAAGTCGGCCATGTTGAGCGTCCCCGTGGTGCCGTAGATCAGGCCCAGGGCAATCAGGAACAGGGCCGAGCCCGCCAGGTTCAGTACCACGTAATGCAGACCGGCCTTGACCCGCTCCGGGCCGCGGCCATGCAGCGCCAGACCGTAGGAGGCGATCAGCAATACCTCGAAAAACACAAACAGGTTGAACAGGTCACCGGTCAGAAAGGCCCCGTTGATGCCCATCAACTGAAACTGGAACAGGGCATGGAAATTGGCCCCCCGGCGGTCATCGCCGGCACAGCCATACAGCAACGCCGGCAGGGCCAGCAGCGCCGTCAGCAGCAGCATCAGGGCGCTGAGCTTGTCCAGCACCAGCACGATACCGAACGGCGCCTGCCAGTTGCCCAGCTGATACACCCCCACGTCACCCTGGGCGGCCTGTTGCCACAGCACCAGCGCCACCGGCACCAGGGCGACACAGGACAACAGGCCGGTAAACCGCCGCAGTCGTTGCCGTTCGCGAACTTCCAGCAACAGCAGCAGCCCTGCCAATGCCGGAATGAGGATAGGCGCAATAATCCAGTGGGTCATGAACGTTGCTCCCCGTCCTGACCATCCACATGGTCACTGTGTTGCTCGCCCTGGCTGCGCAGGGCCAGCACCACCAGGAAGGCGGTCATGGCAAACCCGATCACAATGGCGGTCAGCACCAACGCCTGGGTCAACGGGTCGGTGGGGTCGGCACTGGCGCCGACCACCGCCACCTGGTTGATCTTCAGCCCGCCCATGGCAAACAGGAACAGATTCACCCCGTAACCCAGCAGTGTCAGTCCCAGCACTACCGAAAAGGTGCGCGCACGCAGGCACAGGTATACGCCGGTGGCCACCAGCACGCCGATAATCAGCGCCACTAACAACTCCATCAGGTGGTCTCCTTCTTGTCATCAAGCAGCGACAGCTTGCCCAGGTTGGCCAGTATCAGCAGGGTGGCGCCCACCACGGTGAGGAACACGCCGGTATCGAACAACATGGCACTGGCCAATTCGAAATCGCCGACCAGGGGCCAGTGCACATGGGTAAAGGTGCTGGTCAGGAACGGCGAATCGAAGGCCCAGCTGGCCACACCGGTGAGCCCCGCCAGCAACACGCCCAGGGCGACCAGCGGGTGATAATCCCCCGGGATGCGCTTGTGCACCCAGGTCACCCCGGACGCCACATACTGCAACAGCAGCGCCACCGAGGTGATCAGCCCCGCCACAAAACCGCCGCCGGGCAGATTGTGCCCGCGCAGGAAGATATACACCGCGATCATCAACGCCAGCGGCAACAGTGGCCGCGACAGGGTGACCAGCACCAGCGGATGGGCATCATGGGCCCAGGGCCGGCCGAAGGGATCGTACTTGGCGGAGGCCAGCTTCAGATCACTGAGCAGGGCATAGATCCCCAGGGCGGCAATCCCCAGCACGGTAATTTCGCCGAAGGTATCGAAGCCGCGGAAATCCACCAGGATCACATTGACCACATTGGTACCGCCGCCGCCGGGCACACTGTTTTCCAGGAAGAAGGGGCTGATGGTGGCGGTGTCCGTGGTCATCACCAGCAAGGCGGCCACGGCCACCCCGGTGCCGATCAGCCCCGCCAGCACCACATCACGGCCCACCCGCAGGGAGTTGGAATCCGCCTTGGCCCGCGCCGGCAGGAAATACATGGCCAGCATCATCAGCAACACGCTGACCACTTCCACGGACAGCTGGGTAAGCGCCAGATCCGGCGCCGAGAAGCGCACAAAGATCAGCGACACAATCAGGCCCACCACACTCAGGCTGATAATCGCCATCATCCGCTGACGATGCAGCACCGTGGTCAGCAAGGCAGCGGCGATCAACATCAGAGCACAAAGCACCGACACCCCATCCACGGGCAGCATGGCGCGCTCCCCGGTAACGCGGTCGAGCTCAGGCAGCTGCCACACCAGCACCGCCGCCACCATCGCCAGCACCCAGGCCACATAGCCCTGCAACGAGCCGTTCTGGAAGTGCCGGGTAACCGCCGCGGCCCCTCTCACCAGACGCTGAATGGCCCCTTCAAAGACCTGCTTGGCATCGATTTCCGGCAGGCCCGCATACCAGGCAAACAACCGCCGCCGGCAGGCGTACACGGCAATACCGCCGACCATGGCGATGACACTCATCAACAAGGGAATATTGAGCCCGTGCCACACCGCCAGGTGATACTCCGGCAGGGTGCCACCCAGGGTGGCCGTGGCCGCCACCGCCAGCAGCCCGGCCACGGTGATTGCCGGGAACACCCCCACCGCCACACACAGGGCCACCAGGATTTCCACCGGAATCTTCATGTAGCGGGGCGGTTCCCGGGGCGGGAACTTGGGCAGATTCACCGGCTCGCCATTGAAGAACACGTCATGAATAAAGCGCGCCGAATAGGCCACCGAGAACACCCCGCCCAGGGTGGCGCCCAGCGGCAACAACCAGCTCAGGGCCCCCAACTGATCGGACTGCAGGGTCTCGGTAAAGAACATTTCCTTGGACAGGAACCCGTTCAGTAACGGCACCCCGGCCATGGCCGCCGACGCCACCATGGCAAGCACGGCGGTATAGGGCATGTACTTCCACAGCCCGTTGATGCGGCGCATGTCGCGGGTACCGGTCTGCTGATCAATGATCCCCGCCGCCATGAACAGGCCCGCCTTGAAGGTGGCGTGGTTGATGATATGAAACACCCCGGCCACCGCCGCCAGCGGCGAATTGAGCCCGAACAGCAAGGTAATCAGACCCAGGTGACTGATGGTGGAAAACGCCAGCAGCCCTTTCAGATCGTGCTGGAACAGGGCCCAGACTGCCCCCCACAACAACGTGGCCATGCCGGCAGCGGTAACCAGGTAGAACCACAGGTCGGTGCCTGCCAGTACCGGGTAGAACCGCGCCAGCAGAAAGATGCCTGCCTTGACCATGGTGGCCGAATGCAGATACGCACTCACCGGGGTAGGGGCCGCCATGGCGTGGGGCAGCCAGAAATGGAACGGGAACTGGGCACTCTTGGTAAAGGCCCCCAGCAATACCAGACAGAGAATCACCGGGTAGAGGGCATGCTGTTGCACCAGGGCGCCGTTCTCCAGCACCGTGCTCAGCGAGAAACTGCCCACCACATGGCCAATCAACAACACCCCGGCCAGCAACGCCAGACCGCCCATGCCGGTGACCGTCAGCGCCATGCGAGCCCCCTTGCGGGCAGCGCTGTCGTATTGTTTGTAGCTGATCAGCAGGAAGGAACTGAGGCTGGTCAATTCCCAGAAGAACACCAGAAACAGCAGATTGTCGCTGGTCACCACCCCCAGCATGCTGAACATGAACAGCAGCAACAGGGTATAGAAACGGCCGCCGTCATCCTTGGCCGGCAGGTAATAGTGCGCATACACCACCACCAGCAACCCGATACCCAGAATCAGGATACAGAACAACAGCGCCAGACCATCGAGCCTCAGCGCCAGATTCAGTCCCAGCGAGGGCAACCAGGCCATGGACCACTGTTGCATCCCCCCTTCCCAGATCGGCAGCGACGCCTGGGCCAGCAGCCCCAGGGCAGCCACCACCGGCAGCGCCACCAGCAGGGCGCACCAGCGCCGCCCCAGGCGGCGGGTAAACATGGGCAGAAACGCCGCCAGTAGGGGAAGCAGAACAATTGCAGGCAACATCATGTGCTCTCTTGAATAACAATCCTTGTGCTACCAAACCGGCAGCAAAACTCGGCAAGTATGCCATGCCCCCTTGCCCTTGCAAGAATCCCCCCGACGGCGGCGGCTGTGACAGCAAGCGAACCGGGCAACAGGACACCGGCAAGCTCGCCCTTTTGTTGTCTTCTGGTTACAGGCAGATCGACGACATGGTCTAAATATGCATTTTTTGACCCCGATCAACTCTCTTAAATAAGCAGCAATAAACGCTTTTTTTCGCCGTCAAACGGAACTTTACCTTGCCCGGAATTTCACATGTTGCGTAGGATAATTGCATGCTAATCATCGTTTTACGGTGATCCCATATTCCGCGAAAGCGGGCCACTGATTACGACGGAGCGCCATGCTGACAGGCATCTTGTCTGGATTCTTGCTCGCACCCTTGGCCCCCGCCCTGCATCGGCTTTTTCCCCGTTACAGTGGCTGGCTTCTCGCCTTGCTTCCCGCCGGGCTGACCCTGTATTTTTTCAGCCACTGGCACACCGTCACCCAGGGCGACACCGTGATGTCGCAGTTTGCCTGGGTTCCCGATCTGGCCATGCCATTGAGCTTCATGCTGGATGGCCTGTCACTGCTGTTTGCCCTGATGATCTGCGCCATCGGCGCGCTGATCTTTATCTACGCCGGCCGCTACCTGGAAGGCCACCGGGATCTGCCCCGGCTCTATGTGCTGCTGCTGTGTTTCATGGCCGCCATGCTGGGCGTGGTACTCAGCGACAACCTGATCGTGTTGTTCGTGTTCTGGGAACTCACCAGCATCACCTCCTACCTGCTGATCGGCTTCAACCACGAAGACGCCAACGCCCGGGCCAAGGCCGTGCAGGGGCTGATCGTCACCGTGGGCGGCGGGCTGGCGTTGATGACCGGCTTTATCCTGCTGGGCCACATCGGCGGCAGCTATGAGCTGTCGGAGCTGATCACCCGGGGCGACACCATCGTTGCCCATCCGCTTTACGAACTGACACTGGTGCTGATCGTGCTTGGCGCCTTCACCAAGAGCGCCCAGTTCCCGTTCCATTTCTGGCTCCCCAACGCCATGGCCGCGCCCACCCCGGTGAGCGCCTACCTGCACTCGGCCACCATGGTGAAGGCGGGCATCTACCTGCTGGCAAGGCTGCACCCGGCCATGGGCGGCACCGAGTTGTGGCTTCTGCTGCTGGGCAGCGCCGGCGCCATCACCATGGTGCTGGGCATCTTCCTGGCCCTGCGCGCCACCGGCATCAAACGCATGCTGGCCTATTCCACCGTCATGGCCCTGGGCACCCTGACCCTGCTGATCGGCCTGGGGACTCGCACTGCCCTGCTGGCGGCCATGAGCTACCTGCTGGCCCACTCCCTGTACAAGGGCGCCCTGTTCATGGTGGCCGGCATCATTGACCACCAGACCGGCCGCAAGGATTTCCTCGATACCGGCGGCTGGGCCCGCTATCTGCCCGTGACCAGTGCCAGCGCCGGCCTGGCCGCCCTGTCCCTGGCCGGGGTCATGCCCCTGTTCGGCTTTATCGCCAAGGAACAGCTGCTGGAAGCCGGTTTGCGTCACGGCCATGCCCTGGCCCCGCTGTTCATTGCCGCGATCGTGATCGCCGCCGCCCTGGGGGTGGCCGTGGCCGCGGTGATTGCCATACGCCCCTGGTTCGGCAAACCCGCTCCCCTCACCCATACCCCCAGCGAAGCGCCCCCGGCCATGCTGCTGGGCCCGGTCCTGCTGGCCAGCCTGGGCCTGCTGCTGGGCCTGATTCCCGGGTTGATTGATCGCAGCCTGCTCAGCGCCGCCGCCAGCGCCACCCTGGGAGAAGCCGTGACGCAACCGCTGGCCCTCTGGCACGGCATCAACACCGCCCTGCTGATCAGCATCGGCGCGGTGCTGGTTGGCCTGGTGCTGTTCCGCTACTGGCAGGGCTTCCGCCACTACACCCGCTGGGCGGACACCCTGTCCCGCTTCGGCCCGGAGCAGGCCTATCACCGTCTGATGGATGGCCTGGTGGCCCTGTCCAGTGGCCAGACCCGGCTGCTGCAAAGCGGTTACCTGCGCTATTACCTGATCAGCACCTTGCTGACGCTGGTGGCCATGGTGGCCGCCGCCCTGTGGCTGAACCCGGATGCCCTCAAGCTGCACCTGGATTTCTCCGACATCCAGCTCCACGAGGGCGTGATCGCCGCCGTGCTGGTCAGCGCCACCCTGGCGGCGGTCACCCTGCAATCCCGTCTGGGCGCTGTGGCCAGCCTGGGCGCGGTGGGCTTTTCCATCGCCCTGCTCTATGTGCTGTTCAGCGCCCCGGATCTGAGCATCACCCAAGTGCTGGTGGAAACCCTCACGGTGATCATGCTGGTGCTGGTGCTGTTCCGGTTGCCCGGTTTCCTGCGCCTGACCCGTACCCGCACCCGGCTGGCCGATGCCCTGGTGGGCCTCACCGTGGGCGGCATGGTCACCGCGCTGTTGCTCAGCGTACTGGGCAGCCGCTACCACGGCAGCATTGCCCACTACTTTATCAACGAGAGCGTGCCCGCCGGTTACGGGCGCAATATCGTCAATGTGATTCTGGTGGACTTCCGCGCCCTGGATACCCTGGGCGAAATCTTCGTGCTGGCGCTGGCCGCCACCGGGGTCTACGCCATGCTCAAACTGCGCAGCAAGGGTGACACCACGGAACCGGAGAAGACCCATGACTAACAGAGAAGCGGCAAGCTACAAGCGACAAGCTGCAACGCGCTATGTGCTTTCAGGTTTTGATCGTTTGTGCCCGCGCCTTACCGTTAATCGCGGGGAAAGCCTTGCAGAACATGGGGTCCTTCCCCGTGTTGCAGCTTGCAGCTTGAAGCTTGTCTTCTGGGGGTCCTATGCAGTCTAGACGCCGCATCCCACCACCGGACCGCAACGCCCTGCGCACCCAGTCGCTGATCCTGCGCACCACCGGGTTCTTTCTGCTGCCGCTGCTGCTGCTGTTTGCCCTGTTCCTGTTGCTGCGCGGCCACAACGCCCCGGGCGGGGGCTTTATCGCCGGACTGGTGGCCTCTGCGGCCATCGCCGTGCACCTGTTTGCCATGAGCGAAGCCGGCGCCCGCCGGGTCCTGCGGGTCGATCCCCGCGACCTGATCGCCTGGGGGTTGATCCTGGCGCTGGCCGCCGGGGTCATCGGCCTGTTCAGCGGCCAGCCGTTTCTCACTGCCCACTGGCTCACCGTCAGCCTGCCGGTGTTCGGTGAACTGAAGCTGGGTTCGCCCTTGCTGTTCGATCTGGGGGTGTTTCTGGTGGTGCTGGGCACCGCCAGCACCATCATCATCAACCTGGCGGAGCAGGACACATGACCAGCCTGATGGCCCTGGTGGTGGGCGTGCTCTACGCCGCCGCCATTTACATGATGCTGCGCCGCTCCATCGTCAAACTGGTGATCGGCCTGGTGCTGCTGTCCAACGCCGCCAACCTGCTGATCTTTACCGCCGCCGGCCTGCACCGGGATGCCCCGCCGCTGGTGCCGGATGACGCCCAGGTACCCGCCGGCCTGGTCGCCGATCCGCTGGCCCAGGCACTGATTCTCACCGCCATCGTCATCGGCTTCGGGGTGCTGGCCTTCGCGGTGGTGCTGATCCGCCGGGCCTATGAGGTGGTGGAAGCGGACGACATGAACCAGATGCGGGATACCGACACATGAATCTCCTGGTTATCCTGCCCATTCTGATTCCCCTGGCAGCCGGGGCCCTGTCCCTGCTGGGGCGCCACTCCCAGCGCGTGCAGGGCGCCCTGGCGGTCACCGGCAGCATCGCCCTGGTGATCAGTGCCGTGGCGCTGTTACTGGCCACCTGGGAGCAGGGCCATATCGTGTCCGAGCTGGGCAGCTGGCCCGCCCCCTTCGGCATCGTGCTGGTCAGTGACCTGCTGGCCGCCATCATGGTGTTGCTCAGTGCCGTCACCGGTGCCGCCACCGCGTTTTACTCCCTGGGCACCATCAGCATCGCCCATCGCAAGGCCGGTTATTTCCCGCTGATGCACCTGCTGCTGGCCGGGGTCAACGGCGCCTTCCTCACCGGCGACATCTTCAACCTGTACGTGTGGTTCGAGGTGATGCTGGTGGCGTCCTTCTCCCTGCTCATCCTGGGCGGCGAGCGCGCGCAGATGGAAGGGGCCGTCAAGTACGTGACCCTCAATCTGGTGTCCTCCGCCCTGTTCCTGTCCGCCATAGGGCTGCTCTATGGTTTGGTGGGCACGCTCAACATGGCCGACATTGCCGTGAAGCTGGGCGAAGTGGATACCGGCATGACCACGGTGATCGCCATGCTGTTCATGGTGGCCTTCGGCATCAAGGCCGCGGCGTTCCCCTTCTTCTTCTGGCTGCCCGCCTCCTACCACACCCCCCAAGTGGCGGTGTCCGCCTTGTTCGCCGGCTTGCTGACCAAGGTGGGCGTGTATGCCCTGTTCCGGGTCTTCACCCTGATCTTCGGCATGGATGACCCGCTGATCCATCAGGTGCTGCTGTGGGGCGCCGGGCTGACCATGGTCACCGGGGTACTGGGCGCCGCCGCCCAGTTCGAATTCCGTCGTATCCTGTCGTTCCATATCGTCAGCCAGATCGGCTACATGATGATGGGCCTGGCGCTGGCCTCGGTGAGCGTGCTGGCCCTGGCCGGCGGCATCTTCTACATCATTCACCACATCATCGTGAAGGCGAACCTGTTCTTTGTCAGCGGCCTGGTCTACCGCCTGCGCGGCAGCTACGAGCTCAAGCAGCTGGGCGGCCTGTACCGGGACAAACCCTGGCTGGCGCTGCTGTTCCTGATCCCGGCCCTGTCCCTGGCAGGGATGCCGCCGCTGTCCGGCTTCTTCGGCAAGTTCATCGTCATTCGCGGAGGCGTTGAAGCCGGCGCCTGGGCCCTGGTCGCCGCCGCCCTGGTGGTGGGTCTGCTGACGCTCTACTCCATGACCAAGATCTGGGCCGAGGTATTCTGGAAGGCGGCCCCGGAACCGGCCGCCGCCCCTGCCAGCGGCAGCAACACCCTGCTCTATGCCACCGTGGCCGGCCTGGCACTGATCACCGTGGCCATCGGGGTGGCGGCACAGCCCGTACTGGTACTGGCCATGGCCACCGCCGAACAGCTACTGGACCCGACCCGCTACATCACCGCCGTGCTGGGAGGCGCACCATGAGCCCGTTGAGCTGGAACCTGATTCTGGCCCTGGTCTGGGCCGCCATCACCGGCAACTTCAGCGGCGCCAACCTGCTGGTAGGGTTTGGTCTGGGCTACCTGATTCTCGGCTTCGCCCTGCGCGATGTGCCCGACTTCGCCCGCTACCGCGAGAAAATGCCCCGGGTCCTGATGTTGCTGACCCACTTTCTGCGCGACCTGCTGGTCTCCAACCTGCGGGTGGCCTACGACGTGCTCACCCCCACCCACTACATGCGCCCGGCGGTGGTGGCGGTGCCCCTGCGGGCCAAGACCGATGGTGCCATCACCATCCTGGCCAACATGATTTCCCTGACCCCGGGCACCCTGAGCCTGGACGTGTCCAGCGACCGCAGCGTGCTCTACCTGCACGTCATGTACCTGGACAATGAAGACGACCTGCGCGAACAGATCCACAAACTGGAAGACCGGGTGTTGGCGGTACTGGAATAGGACGGGCGGCAGGCAACACCGCCCCCGTAGGAGCCATGCTTGCATGGCGAATTGACTTGCCGATGGCAGGGCGTTCGCCATGCAAGCATAGCTCCTACGATAGAAACACAGGCGATTAACAACGGAGACAGGCATGCTGCAAAGCGCAATATTTCTCAGCTATCTGCTGCTCAGCCTGGCGCTGCTGGGAGCCCTGGTGCGGCTGGTGCGCGGCCCCACCCTGCCCGACCGGGTCGTGGCCCTGGAGCTGATGGCCTCGCTCACCGTGGCCTTTATTGGCATCTATGCCCTCAACAACGACCGGCCCGCCTTCCTGGATGTGGCCATGGTGCTGGCGCTCACCGCCTTCCTCACCGCCGTGGGCTTTGCCCGTTACCTGGAAAAAGGAGGCCACCGAGGTGATCAATGACCTGCTGGTATCGGTGATGATGGTCGCCGGCACCTTCTTCATGTTTCTGGCCGGCATCGGCGTGCTGCGCATGCCCGACTTGCTGATGCGCCTGCACGCCACCACCAAGGCCGGCACCCTGGGCGCCGGGCTGGTGATGCTGGCCGTGGCCACCCACTTCCTGGATGCCGGCGTCACCGCTCGCACCCTGGCCATCATCCTGTTCATCCTGCTCACCGCCCCGGTGGCCGCCCACGCCATCGGCCGCGCCGGCTACTTCGTGGGCGTGCCCCTGTGGGACAAGATGCTCAAGGACGACCTGAAAGACCGCTACGACCCTGACACCCACATCCTCCACAACCCGGACGACGACAAGA
>NZ_LWEJ01000165.1:0-14497 GCF_001635525.1 Alcanivorax sp. HI0007 | reverse complement strand
AGAACCGGCCTGGTCGCCGTTCCTCTGAGTGATTCTCGGAGTCCAATACTAGGAAATTATAGGAGCTTTTCGCATGCGTTCATTTCTTAACCCGCTGTTCGCCCTGATGTTGGCAGCTGCCCTGGCAGCCTGTTCCAGCACCCCGACTGAAGATGACAGCTCTGCAACCGACGATATGTCCCAGCAGACTGATACCTCTCCGGTAACTCCGGTTGAGCCGTCTACTCCGTCCAAGCCGGACACCAGCAGCATTCCGCTGACAGCTGACAACTTCTACAACCATCCGTCCAACTACGATGGCACCACTGACAGCCGGGTGATCTACTTCGCTTTCGACAGCAACACCGTTCCGGCGGCAGCTTTCGAAACTCTGCGTGCCCATGCTACCTATCTGAAGAACAACTCCAACGCCAAAGTGCGCCTGGAAGGTCATGCTGACGAGCGCGGCACCCGCGAGTACAACGTGGCTCTGTCCGAGCGTCGTTCCAAGGCCGTAGAGAAGTTCCTGCGGGTTCAGGGTGTGTCTTCTTCCCAGCTGGAAATCGTTTCCTACGGTGAAGAAAAGCCGGCGGCATTTGGTCACAGCGAAATGGACTGGGCCAAGAACCGTCGTGTAGAAATCAACTACACTGCCGGCCGTCCGTAAGGCATGAAAGCAGTAAAGAGAACGCGCCTGCTCGCAGGCGTCGTGCTCGGCTCCCTGGTGTTCTGTGCGCAAGCACAGAACACCGGGCCGCTGGCCGTTGAAGAGAGAAGCCTGGCGCAGGCCCGCTCCGGTGGCAGTAGTGCCGGTAGTACTGCAAGTCAGGATGGGTTGCTGCTTCTCATGCAGCAACAACAGCAGTTCGAAGAGCAGATACAGCAACTCCAGGGTCAGATCGAAGAGTTGCGGCATGAACTACAGGTCATGAAGGATGCTGAACGTGAGCGCTACCTGGACCTGGATACCCGAATCAATACGCTGGCTGAGCAGAGCAAGACCGAGCAGCCAGAAGAGAGCGCCGACAGTGCGGCGCCCAATGACCCCGAAGCCGACCGTGATGCCTACAGTGCCGCCAAGGACAAGCTGATCAAGCGCGACTTTGATGCGGCGGCAGAAGCCTTCGAGGGTTACCTCAATGATTTTCCCAACGGGCAATTCCGTGCCCACGCCCACTTCTGGCTGGGCAAGGTCTACAGTAACCTGAAGACCCCGAAGCCGGAGAAGGCCCAGGCCCAGTTCCAGGCAGTGGTAGACGACTACCCGGAACACAGTAAAGCGCCCACCAGCCTTTATACCCTGGCAGTGATGCAGGCCCGTGACGAGCAGGTCTCCCAGGCCAAGGTGAACCTGCACAAGCTGGTCAAGCAGTATCCGGACAGCTCGGAAGCCAACCAGGCGAAGACGCTGTTGGAACAACTCGATAAGTAATCCCTATCGTTGCCTTGCCGGCGGCACAGACGCCGGCAAAGGTGATAGAATCCGCCGCATTTCCCCCTCCCGGGTGCTCAGGAGATGTTGTGGACCTCCGTCTGACCGAAATTTTCTATTCCCTTCAGGGCGAGGCGCGAACGGTGGGCCGACCCACGGTGTTCGTTCGTCTGACCGGCTGCCCGCAGCGTTGTGTCTGGTGCGACACCGAGTACGCTTTTTCCGGTGGCGAGAAATGGTCTCTCGAGGCGATCCTGGCGCAGGTGGCCGGTTACCAGGCCCACTACGTGACGGTCACCGGCGGCGAGCCCCTGGCCCAGCCCAACTGCCTGGGGCTGCTTACCGCCCTGTGCGATCAGGGGTATGAAGTCAGCCTGGAAACCGGTGGCGCCATGGATATTGCGGAGGTGGACCCGCGCGTCTCCGTGGTCATGGACCTGAAAGCGCCGGGCTCCGGCGAGCAGCACAACAACCGGCTGGAAAACATTCCGCTGCTGCGCCCCCATCACCAGGTCAAGTTCGTGCTGGCGGACCGCAAGGACTATGACTGGGCCCGATTCATGCTTGATCAGCATCAGCTACCCCAGCGGGTCGGCGACGTGCTGTTTTCTCCGGTACAGGGGCAGTTGGCCCCGGGAGAGCTGGCTGACTGGATTGTGGCGGACCGCCTGCCGGTCCGGTTTCAGCTGCAATTGCACAAACTACTCTGGAATGACGCCCGCGGGCGCTAGCTGACAGGTTTGAAGGAGAGCCATCAATGAAAAAAGCCGTGGTATTGCTGTCCGGTGGTCTGGATTCGGCCACCTGTTTGGCCATTGCCCGGGATCAGGGCTACCAGTGCCATACCATTGCTTTCGACTATGGTCAGCGCACCCGTTCCGAGCTGGATGCGGCGGAGCGGGTGTCCGCAGCCCTTGGCGCGCTCAGCCATCGGGTGATTGAACTGGGCATGGGCAATATTGGCGGCTCTGCGCTCACCGACCATTCCATTGCGGTGCCGGAGGAGGGCGGTGAGGGTATTCCTGTCACCTATGTGCCTGCCCGTAATACCGTCTTTCTGTCTCTGGCCCTGGGTCTGGCGGAGGTGGTGGAGGCCCAGGCCATCTATATCGGTGTCAACGCGGTGGACTATTCCGGCTATCCGGATTGTCGACCGGCCTTTATTGAGGCGTTCCAGACCATGGCCAATCTGGCCACCAAGGCGGGAGTGGAAGGCAGCCCGATCACTGTGGAAACGCCATTGATGCACTTGAGCAAGGCGCAGATCATCCAGCAGGGCACGGCTCTGGGGCTGGATTATGGGTTGACCGTGTCCTGTTATCAGGCTGACGAGAATGGCAATGCCTGTGGCAAATGCGACAGTTGTCGCCTGCGCAAGCAGGGCTTTGAAGAGGCATTGGTCAAAGATCCAACAAACTATCAGTAAAGGGGAAAAAAAATCGGTTTCCCCCTTGTCACCCGGAAATAAATCCGTATTATTTGCGCCTCCTTCGGGAGCGGGTCGTTAGCTCAGTTGGTAGAGCAGTTGGCTTTTAACCAATTGGTCGCTGGTTCGAATCCAGCACGACCCACCATATTTAAAGGGCTCGCCTACGGCGGGCCCTTTTTCGTTTCTGCAGTCACAGACAGTCTGCGCCACCTTTCGCTCATCCCCTTGAAGCCGGCGCTCCCCGGCTGCTGTTTCTCTCCAACCCGCTCTCCAACCCGCTTTGCCCAGTGGCCTCCACCGGGAACACCGGGACGGGCGTTGTCATGGCGTCCTGTGTGCTGAAAGACAAGAGCGGGGGGCTGTCAGCGGGCGACCAGGCCCTGGGCTGTGGGCAGGCCATCTTCGCCATCCAGCGCCGGCTGCCAGACTGGCAGGCCCGCATCCTCGGCCAGCTGAATCATGTTGGCGGTGCCTCGTCCGCCGGGAAAGGCCACCACGGCCTGGGGCCGTCCGTGATGGAGCATGCGCCGGTTACGCATGGGGCCCGCCGCCCGGCCGTGGGCCACCCAGTTGGCCGGGTAACTGACCTGGTCCACACCGCTGTCATGGGCCCACTGGCTGGCCAGCCGGTCTGCGCCACTGGCATTGCCGTGAATCAGCAGACTGAAGGTGTTGTCACGCAGCAGCCGTGCCAGGCTGCGGGTGAGTAATGCTTGGTCGGAAAAATCCCGACCGCCACACACAAGGATACGCATGATACTGTCCATTTGGTCAGTTTTTCGGGCAGTATAGATAGCCTGGCCCGGGATTGCACCCACCGGTTGTGATGCCGCGAGCCAGGATCATCACAGGCTTCACGGCGTGTTGACTGTACTCCGGCCTAAACTTGTACAAATATAATTCTTTGTACAGGTATGAGGTGGCACATGATCCGCTCTGCAAAAATCCCGGTTGGTATCAGCGCCTGTTTGCTGGGTCTGGAAGTGCGCCACGACAAGGGGCACAAACATTCCCGCTACTGCACCGGCGTTTTGTCCCGTTATTTCGAGTTTCGTTCCCTCTGCCCGGAAATGGGGTCAGGGCTCAGCGCGCCTCGCAAGGCCATGCACCTCACCGAGCAAGACGGGATGCTGCGGTTAATCACGACCGACGGCCTGCGTGACCATACCGAGCTGATGCAGGATTTCATCGACCGGGCCATGCCCTCTCTGGCACCGCTGCGGGGCTATATCCTGATGGCCAAATCCCCCAGTTGCGGTATGGAGCGTATCCGCGTCTATAACGATGACGGCCATGTCCAGCACCGTGAGGCCAGCGGACTGTTTGCTGCGGCCTTGCAACGCCACTATCCCCTCATGCCCCTGGAAGAAGAGGGCAGACTCAATGACGACACCCTGCGGGAAAACTTCATCGAACGGGTGTTTCTCTACGACGACTGGTGCCAACTCCGTGAACAGGGGCTGACAGCCCAGCGGCTGATTGATTTCCACAGCCGACATAAATTCCAGTTGCTGGCGCACTGCCAGAAAACCTATCGCCAGCTGGGTCCGTTGCTCAGTGACCTGAAAGCCCGGCCACTGGAAGAGATTGCTGAGGAATATATCCACGGCCTGATGGCGGCCATGAAAAAGCGGGTATCCCGGGGGGCTCACGTGAATACGCTGCAGCACCTGGCAGGGTTCCTGCGCGAGGGGCTCAGTGACACCGACCGCGCCCTGATCAATGAACAGATCGAGGCCTATCTGCGCGAGGAAGTGCCTTTGATCGTGCCCATGACCCTGCTGCGTGGCGGCATGCGCAAGGTGCCACAGCCCTATCTGGAAAAGCAGGGCTACCTGTCTCCCTACCCGGATGACCTGGGACTGAGGAACCGGGTATGAGCGATGTGCTGACCATTCAGCAAGCCAGTGAACAATGCGGCGTGAACCCGGTCACCCTGCGTGCCTGGGAGCGTCGCTATGGGTTGTTGAAACCGGAACGCACCGCCAAAGGGCATCGCCGTTATCGGAGCGCCGAGGTGGAGCAGATCCGGCGCATTGTGCACTGGGTGGAAAAGGGGGTGCCCATCAGCCAGGTGGCCTCCCTGCTGTCGGGGGAGCAGGAGCCGCAACAGGCCGTGGACAATGGTCAGCCCTGGGCGCAGGCCCGGCAGGATGCCCTGCAGGCCCTGGAAACCATGAACGTGCGCCGACTTGAGCAACTGATCAACCGTTTGCTGGCGGACTACAGCCACGGCCAGGTCATCCGTGAGCTTACCGACCCCTTGCGCGAGCAACTGACGGGGAGTGCCTCCCTCTCTGCCCACCTGGCGCTGCTGGACGCGGTGCTGACGCAGAAATGGGCTGCCCGCGCACTGTCTCTGTCCCCCAGACGCCGGGAGTTCGGCTGGCTGCTGATGCCAGTGGGCGATGCCTTGCCGGCCCTGGAGCTGGCCATGGTGCTGCAACGGCCTCTCTGGTGCCTGCAGCGGGACGTGGAGATGGATGCCCTGGCCGCGTTGCTGGCTGACCGGCAGCCCTGCGGGGTGCTCTGGGTGATGGATCACTGGCCCAGCGCCAGTCAGCGCCAGCGTCTCTGGTCTCAGCCGTCATTGCCCTGGCCTGCCGCCTGTTGGGGCAGAGTGGTGGAGGCGCCGCCGGCAGCGGTTACCCGACTGACCGGGGACCGTCAGGCGGTGGCGGAGCAATTGCTGGCCCTGGAGACGATGCATCCCGAGGCCAGTGTGGCAACGGTAGACGATAACGGGGGCAACCCATGAATCTGGTTTGGTATCGCAACGACCTGCGTGTTCATGCCCACCGCGCCTTGCAGCAGGCGCTGGCGCAGGGTGGGCCGGTAATAGCGGTGTATTGTCTGTGCGAGCAACAGTGGGATGCCCACGAGGTGGCGCCATTGCGGCGCTGGTATGTGCTGCAGAGTCTGTTGGAGTTGGGCGATGCCCTGGCGGCGCGGGGGGTGGATCTGCATGTGCTGGATGCCGGTGACTTCGCTGCCGTGCCGGCAATGCTGGCGGATTTTGCCAGCGAGCATGACGTTGAGCACATTTTCTGCAGCCGCGAGTATCCGCTGAACGAATTGAACCGCGACCGGGCCGTGGCCCGGGCGCTGGAGCCGCAGGGTGTGGGTATCACCGGCTATGACGACAGTGTGCTGGTGCCTCCGCGCACTCTGAATACCGGCAAGGGAACGCCGTATACGGTGTTCAGTGCCTACAAGAAACGCTGGGATGTGTGGCTCGACAGCCACTTCCAGCCGGTGCCGTCGTTGCCGGAGAAGAGCCACGGCAAGGGGCATTTTGTCGGCAGGACCACAGTGGACGCTGCCCTGAAGACCCTGACGGTGGCCGACTCCCTGACCCGTCATTGGCAGCCGGGTGAGTCGGCGGCGCTGAAACAACTGGATCACTTTGTTGAGCACCATCTGGCGGGTTACCGAAAACTCCGGGATTTCCCCGCCGAACCTGCCACCAGTGGTTTGTCCGCGGCCCTCTCTGCCGGCACCCTGTCACCGGCCAGCTGTTACCGGGCGGCGACCCGGGCCATGGCCGATGCGGGTGCCCGGGATGGCGCCGCCTGCTGGATTGGCGAGCTGGCCTGGCGGGATTTCTATCGCCAGATCATGGCCCGTTTCCCCCGGGTCAGCCGTGGTGGCGCGTTTCGGCCGGAAACCGAGCTGCTCCAGTGGTCCCGGGATCGAGAGCGGTTTCAGGCCTGGTGTGAAGGCCGCACCGGTTACCCGCTGGTGGATGCGGCCATGCGCCAACTGGTGGCCACTGGCTGGATGCATAACCGTCTGCGCATGGTCACGGCCATGTTTCTCAGCAAGCACCTGTGGCTGGATTGGCGGTGGGGGGAGAGTTTCTTTATGCAGCACCTGATCGACGGCGATTTTGCCGCCAACAATGGTGGCTGGCAGTGGAGTGCTTCCTCCGGTACCGATGCGGTGCCGTACTTCCGGGTGTTCAATCCGGTCCGCCAGAGTCAGCGTTTCGATGCCCAGGGTCAGTTTATTGCCCACTGGGTGCCCGCGTTGCGCGAACTGGACAACAAGACCGTCCACGAACCCTGGAAACAGCCATTGCTGGCACCGGATTACCCCCCGCCGGTGGTGCCCCATGCCGGGGTGCGCGAGCGGGTCACCGAGGCCTTCAAGGCCGCCAAGGCCCAGTACGATAACGATCACAGTCATCACAGCCCCGTCAGCAAAAAGGAACAGGCATGAGTCAGCGTATTGCCATTGTCGGCGCAGGTATCAGTGGCCTGACCGCCGCCTGGTATCTCTCCCGGCATCACCAGGTGGACGTCTTTGAGGCCAACGATTATCTCGGTGGCCACACCTGCACCGTACCGGTACGTCGTGATCACGGCGATTACGCCATTGATGTGGGCTTTATCGTTTTCAACGACCGCACCTACCCCAATTATCTGCGCTTGCTGGACGAGTTGGGTCTGCAGGGGCAGCCTACCGCCATGGGCTTTGCCGTGAGCGACCAGCGCAACGGCCTGGAATATTGTGGAGATGGGCTGGGCGGCATCTTTGCCCAAAAGCGCAATCTGCTGAGTCCGTCACACTGGCGTTTTATCGGTGACATCCTGCGTTTCAATCGCAATGCGCCCGGCTTGCTGAACACTGAAGCGGGGGAAATGCCCCTGGGAGAGTACCTGCGCCGGCACGGTTACGGGGAGCGTTTCTGCCGGGATTATATCCTCGCCATGGGAGGCGCCATCTGGTCCTGCTCTCTGGAGCAGATGGAAGTGTTTCCGGCCAAGTTTTTCATCCGCTTTTTCCAGAATCACGGTCTGCTGTCACTGACCAACCGGCCCCAGTGGTATGTGGTGCCCGGAGGCTCCAACCAGTATGTGGCTCCCCTGGTGGCGAAGTGTTCAGCCCGTTTTCATACCCGCGCCGCGGTCAGTGAGGTGCGCCGCCACGACCAGGGTGTCACTCTCACGGTGAACGGCGAACAGCAGATCTTTGATCAGGTCATTCTCGCCTGCCACAGCGATCAGTCCCTGGCCCTGCTGGCCGACCCGGACAGCCGCGAGAAGGATTGTCTGTCACGGCTTGGCTATCAGGATAACGAGGTGGTGTTGCACACGGACATCCGTTTGCTGCCCCGGCGGCAGCGGGTCTGGTCGAGCTGGAATGCCCTGTTGTTCGATAATGACCAGGATCGCGTCCAGGTGACCTATGACATGAACATTCTGCAGGGCATCCAGGCGCCGGAAACCTTTTGCGTGACACTTAACGCCACGGACAGGATTGACCCGGACAAGATCATCGCTCGCTATCACTTTGCCCACCCTCTCTTTACGCCGGAAACGATGGCGGCCAGAGAGACGCTGTTGGCCGGCAATGGTGAAAGGCGCACCTGGTTTGCCGGTGCCTGGTGCCGCAATGGCTTTCATGAAGACGGCGTGGTGTCGGCCCTGGATGTGGTACGGGCGCTGTCCCCGGAGTCAGTGCCGTGATCAGTCAGGCGGTGGCAAGGGGCAAGGTGTGGCATCAGCGCCTGGTGCCGTTCCGTCACGGTTTCCATTACCCGCTATGGCTGGTCTGGTGTGACCTGGCGGAAGTGGACGCCATGCTGGCGAGGCATCCCGGCTGGGGGCGTCGTTGGCGCCCGGTAGTGTTCCGGGACAGTGATTTTGTGGACTCCCGCCCGGATAACCTGGAAAACAAGGTCCGTGAAAAGGCGGCCGCGCTGGGGCTGCAATGGACCGGGGGCAGGGTGGTGATGCTGGGCCAGTGGCGCACCCTGGGGACATTGTTCAATCCGCTGGTGCTGTACCTGCATTTTGCTGAAGGCAGCGATCAGCCGGACAGCATGCTGGCAGAAGTCCAGAACACCCCCTGGCGTGAGCGTCATTTCTACCCGCTGGAGCTGCAAAAAAACGCTCAAGGAAGCTGGCAGGCCAGCCATCCCAAGGCGTTCCATGTATCGCCTTTTCTGCCCATGGCACTGGACTATCATTGGGATCTTCACGTGGCTTTACCCGGCCTGCGCCTAGTCTTGGAAGATAGAAAGGATGACCAGATCGTTTTCGTGGCAGGTTTGCAGCTGAATTTGCAGGAAGCCAATCGTCGCACCATGACAACGGTGGTTTTCCGTTTTGGCGCTCAGGGGTTAGCCACGTTGCGTGCCATCTACTGGCAGGCATTCCGGCTATGGCGCAAAGGGGCGAGATTTCATTCTCACCCCGGCAAAAACAGTAACAATCGGTACGGAGATTGACCGCATGCTGTCTGGCGAAAAAGCCACAACCAATCGACTCGAGCACAGTGTGACTATTCGCTGGCCGCAAACTGTGGCCCGAAAGCTGGTGCTGGCGCGTCTCAATGCGTTGCCCCACGGCGCTCTTCGTATCCATGAGCCCGACGGTAATCAGGTGGTCCTTGGTGACAACGCCCGCCACGCTGATGCCGCGATAATTCGCCTGCATGATTGGCGAACCTACTCCATGATGATGAGCGGCGGCGCGTTGGGGGCGGCGGAAGCTTACTTGGAAAAAGGCTGGGGCAGTCCGGATCTGGTGGCTGTGATTCGCTACTTCGCCGCCAACGTGGATGCCATGAAAGCACTGGAGGGCGGCATGGCGTTGCTGTCCAAGCCCGCCCTGAAAATGTTGCACCGCTACAACCGTAATTCCCTGCAGGGATCCCGGCGCAACATTTCTGCCCACTACGATTTGGGTAATGACTTTTTCAGCCTGTTCCTGGATCGCAGCATGATGTATTCCAGTGCAGTGTTTCCTCATCCGGACGCCACCCTGGAAGAGGCCTCCGAGCACAAGCTGGAAAAAATCTGTCAGTACCTGTCACTGTCTCCGGGCATGACCTTGCTGGAAATCGGCACCGGCTGGGGTGGCCTTGCCATTCATGCGGCCAAGCATCACGGCGTGCAGGTGACCACCACGACGATTTCCCGGGAGCAGGCACGCCATGCCCGTGAATGCGTGGAGGCTGAAGGCCTGCAAGACAGGGTGACGGTGCTGGAAGAAGATTACCGGGAGCTCACCGGTCACTATGATCGGGTGGTCTCCGTGGAAATGATTGAAGCGGTGGGCGCGGAATTCCTGCCGGGGTATTTCCGGGTGCTGGGTGAGCGGTTGAAGCCGGATGGCAAGATGGTATTGCAGGCGATCACCGTTCCGGACCAACGCTATGAGCATGCCCTGAAGCAGGTGGATTTCATCAAACGCTATATTTTCCCCGGCGGCTTTCTGCCCAGTGTTTCGGTGATGTGTCAGCACCTGGCCGAGCATACCCGCATGGTTGCCACGGAGCTCCATGACATCGGCCACGATTATGCCCTGACGTTGCACCATTGGCGCGAACGGTTTCTGGCATCCTTGCCCAAAGTTCGCGAGCTGGGTTTCGACGAGCGGTTTATTCGCATGTGGGATTACTACCTGTGCTACTGCGAGGGCGCTTTCCTGGAGCGAGCCATCAGCACCGTGCACCTGGTGGCAGCCGGCCCCGACTATCGCCCGGCATCTTGAAAAGCCGCCCGTCCGGGCGCATTTTATTGGTTAAGGGCATTAACGCGGCACCTCCCCGGGCGCCGCGTTGTGGTATTATGCCCGCCCTGATTTCCTGGTTGTTAGCTAAGTTATTGATATCAGGGGGAAACCCCGGGCGGTGAAGCCAATGACAGCAGAGGCACAAGCACTGGTACAGGCCCACCTGGCCAAGGTGGAGCACGAAGACTCGCTCAACGAGGAGCAGCGTGCATCCTATCGTCAGCGCATTAAGGAATTGTTACGCCAGCGCGACGCGGTACTGGTGGCTCACTATTACACCGATCCTGAAATTCAGTCCCTGGCGGAAGAGACCGGCGGCTGCGTGTCCGATTCCCTGGAAATGGCGCGCTTTGGCAAGGAACACCCGGCCTCTACCCTGATTGTGGCCGGGGTCAAGTTCATGGGCGAGACCGCCAAGATCCTCAGCCCGGAAAAACGGGTTTTCATGCCCACCCTGGAGGCAACCTGCTCCCTGGATATCGGTTGCCCGGAGGACGAATTTGCCGCTTTCTGCGACCAGCATCCGGATCGCACCGTGGTGGTCTATGCCAACACCTCGGCGGCGGTGAAAGCCCGCGCCGATTGGGTGGTCACGTCCTCCATTGCGGTGGAGCTGATCGAACACCTGGATCGCAACGGCGAAAAAATTCTCTGGGCCCCGGACAAGCACCTGGGCAGCTATGTGCGGGACAAGGCCGGTGCGGATGTGCTGTGTTGGGACGGTGCCTGCATTGTCCACGAGGAATTCAAGGCCAAGGGGCTCCAGGACCTCAAGGCGGCCTACCCGGACGCGGCCATTCTGGTTCACCCTGAATCCCCGGCCCCGGTGGTGGAGATGGCGGATGTGGTGGGCTCGACCTCTCAGCTGATCAAGGCGGCCTGCGAGATGGATAACGACACCTTCATCGTTGCCACCGACAAGGGCATCTTCTACAAGATGCAGCAGCTGGCACCGGGGAAAACCTTCCTGGAAGCGCCGACGGCCGGTTCCGGCGCCACCTGCCGCAGCTGTGCCCATTGCCCGTGGATGGCCATGAATGGCCTGCAGAACATGCTGGCGGTGCTGGAAGACGATAATGGCATGGGCCAGGAAATTTTCGTTGATCCGGCGCTGGCGGAAAAAGCCATGGTGCCGCTCAATCGCATGCTGGACTTTGGCAAGTCCTTGAAAGGGTAGAACGCAGAAGCCTGACGAGAAGATTGTCAGTCACGAGAAGCGAGTTGCGAGGAACGAAAGGCAAAACCGGTGTCGCCTTTCGCAACTTGTACCTCGCCACTCGCTAACGTTCCACCGAAGCCGCCACCCCGTGACCTGCCTCGCCACTTTTCGGACACGTTGCCAGTCCTTCTAGAATTTCTCTTCCGATAACGCCTTCATGGTTTGCAGCCGGCCATTGAGTTTGCTGTAAAGAGCAAAATCATTTTCGGCATCACGCAGGGCATATTCCATCTGCTGCATGGCCTGCTGGTCCCTGCCACGCAGAAACTGGCTCTCCGCCCGGGCATGCAGGGCACGAACCTTGTCGCCGCTGTTCCCATAGGCGTCGGCGGCCAGCTCCCAGAGATAGGGGTTGTTGGGACGCTCGCTGAGCAAGGGTTTGAGGACCGGCAAGGCCCGGGCGGGTTGTTCGCTTCTCAATAGTGCCTTGCTCATCAGGATGGACGCGGGGTAATTGTCCGGTGCCAGATCCAGAACGCGTTCGGCCTGGTTGATGGCGCGCGTGTAATCCCCTTCGTCCAAGGCTACCTCCACCAATCCCAGCCGGAACCACAGCTGGTCCGGATGTTCCTCGGCCAGTGATTGCATGATGGTTCTGGCCTGCTCATAGCGGTCGGCACGCAGATAACTCAGGGCCAGTCCGTAGCGGGCGGCCTGCAAGCCCAGCGCATTGCGTTCGTTGCTGTATCGCAGAAAGTGGTCGATGGCGTGGTTATCGCTCTGGATAAACGCGGCCTGGAGCCGGGCCTGCACCAGCAGAAAGTGCAGGGACGTATTCATGCGCGGTGTAGGCAGGGAGCGCGCCCGGGCGCGGCTATCCGCAATGCGGCTCTCGGTAACCGGGTGAGTGAGCAGAAACTCCGGGGGATCACCGGCAAAGCGCTGATTGTTGTGCATGCGCTCGAAGAACCGGGGCATGGCATTCGGATCCATCCCGGCGGCGGCCAGAGTCTGCATACCTACCCGGTCTGCTTCGCGCTCGTTCTGCCGGGAATAAGCCAGCTGTGCCTGGATGGCACCGGCTTGGGTGGCAGCAATACCGGCCATGCCGGCTTCGCCATCGCCGGCGATGGCCACTGCCAGGCTGGCCAGCATGGCGGCAAGCACAGCGGTGTTCATCTTCCGGGAATCCAGGTAGCGGCGGGCAAAATGCCGCTGGCTGACGTGGGCGATTTCGTGCGCGACCACGCCACCCACTTCGTCCTCGTCACGGGCGTTGAGGAACAGCCCGGCGTTCAGGCCGATCACCCCACCGGGCACCGCAAAGGCATTAATCTGGCGGCTGTTGATAACCACGATGTCCAGGTTGGGCTCTTTCAGGTCGCTGTAGGAGGCGAGCCGGTAGACCAGGCTTTCCACATACTCCTGTACCAGTGGGTCGGACATGATGGAGGTCTGGCCGCGCAGGCTGCGTAGCCAGCCCCGGCCCAACCGGTATTCCTGGTCGGCAGACATCAGTGCGGCGGTAGGATCACCGAGCACCGGCAAGTCGTCATTGGCACTGATGGCTGCCGGGATGCAACAACTCCATAATAAAAGAGTGCGTAGCAAAAACTTCAAGTCGGGACTCCCGTGATTATTTGTGCCGACCGACACAGATCGACCCTTATTCCATAGCCGGGTTGTGACTATAATGCCGGTAGACCAGAGACGAATGAAGCGCCTGTATGAGCGACCAGCCAATCGATCTGCAGATTGATGCCTCCAGCCTGCAATGCCCCATGCCGTTGCTGAAGACCCGGCAGGCATTGCGACATCTCAAGCCGGGTCAGTTGCTTGAGGTCATTGCCACCGACGTCGCTTCTGCCGATGACATTCCTGCTTATCTGAGACAATCCTGCCACGAGCTGGTTCGCATGGGCGAAAATAAAGGCCACTATGCCTTTGTCATTCGCCGCGGCGAACAGGAGAGCTGATGTTACGTATTCTCAAGAACTGGTCCGAAAGATACTTCTCCGACGAGGAGGCAGTGTATCTGCTGGTGGTGCTGCTCGCCGCCGGGCTGGTGATTCTTTTTTTCGGCGGCATGCTGGCACCGGTGCTGGCAGCGATCGTGATTGCCTACCTGATGCAGGGGCTGGTGGCCGGGCTGGAGCGCCGGGGCATGCGGCGTTTGCTGGCGGTAAACCTGGTGTTCACCCTGTTCCTCGGTTTGTTGGTTGTCACCCTGGTGGTGTTGCTGCCCATGGTCTGGCGCCAGACCTTGCTGTTGGTACAGGATCAGTTGCCGCATCTGCTCAAGAATGGGGAAACCTGGCTGCGACAGTTGCCGGAGCATTATCCGGAAGTGATTTCCATGGAACAGGTCAATTCCATTGTGGCTGTGATACAGCGGCAGGTGGCGGAAGCCGGGCAGGGGGTGCTGACGCTGTCGCTGTCGTCGATTCCCAATCTGGTGGAGGTCATGGTTTTCCTGGTACTGCTGCCACTGCTGGTATTTTTCTTCCTCAAGGACAGGGAAGCCATTATTGCCTGGATGATGCGCTTTTTACCCCGTCGCCGACGGATTCTCGATCACGTCTGGCATGAAATGGATGACCAGATCGCCAATTACGTGCGTGGCAAGGCCATCGAGATCCTCCTGGTCGGCAGCGTCACCTTCATCGCGTTCCTGTTGCTGGGCATGCATTACACCGTGCTGTTGGCGGTGCTGGTGGGGCTGTCGGTGGTGGTGCCCTATATCGGCGCCACCGTGGTGACACTGCCCGTGGCGGCGGCCTATGTGCAGTTTGGCTGGAGCGGAGATTTTGCTCTGGTGATGGTGATTTACGGTGTGATCCAGTTTGTGGATGGCAATATTCTGGTGCCGTTGCTGTTTTCGGAAGCGGTGAATCTGCACCCGGTAGCGATTATTACCGCGATCCTGCTGTTCGGGGGGATGTGGGGATTATGGGGGGTATTCTTCGCTATTCCCC
>NZ_LWEJ01000164.1:0-214 GCF_001635525.1 Alcanivorax sp. HI0007 | reverse complement strand
CCTGGCCGTGGAAGAGGACAACCGGGAAGAACGCGCCATCGAGTTCTACAACCTGCTGTCCAGCTTCGACTACATGAGCTCCACGCCGACCCTGTTCAACGCCGGCACCCTGCGCCCGCAGCTGTCCAGCTGCTACCTGACCACCGTGCCTGATGATCTGCACGGCATTTATGGCGCCATCCAGGACAATGCCATGCTGTCCAAATTTGCCGGC
>NZ_LWEJ01000163.1:0-629 GCF_001635525.1 Alcanivorax sp. HI0007 | reverse complement strand
CGTTATTAATTATTAACTATTCATTATTAATTAAAGTTTCAGCTTTCCTGCAATCTCGAACCACATGGCCCGGAAGGCCTGGGCGGAGGGGGTGTAGGGGGCGAATTCGCCTACCGGGGCGCGGTGATCGCCCATCTGTTCCACATGGGTGGAGTAGGGGATCCAGGTCTTCAGGCCGCCTTTCATGCTTTTGGGACGCTTGACCAGCATTTCCACATGCAGGTCCCGGTGGCGGTCCACCATGTTGAAAAAAGGCACCACGGTGAGGTTCTTGACGTTCTTGCTGGCCAGCCAGTCCAGCACCTGCTCATAGGCCCGCACTGACAGGTGGGTTGGGATCACCGGGACAAACAGGTAATCCACCGCGGCAAAGATGCTTTCGGCCATCGGGCTCAGGGTGGGCGGGCAATCCAGAATGACCAGTTCGTAGCTTTCCCCCAGGGGGGCAATCAGCTGCTTCAGGCGACTCTTGGCGCCGCCGTTTTCCATCAGCTTGATATCCGCGTTGCGCATGGAAATATCGGCGGGGATGGCATCCAGATTCTTCCAGCGGGTTTCCCGTTTCAGTCGACCGATGGGTTGTTTGCCCTTGATCAGATTGCCGGCCTTGTAGCCGTCGCCGTCATCCA
>NZ_LWEJ01000162.1:0-207 GCF_001635525.1 Alcanivorax sp. HI0007 | reverse complement strand
GTCTTTCCCGCAGGGTCGTCATGGTGACGCCGGCATCTGCCAGCAGACGGACTTCCGCCCCTTCCGGGCGTTCTTTCAGATGCTCTTGCAGTGTGGCCTCGGTGAGCGCCGTGTCATTGTCCTCGGTGAACCACTGGCCGTCCTTCTGCAATACCANCAACCCCGATGATCCCGATGCCGACCGCCGTTATATCAAGGATGCCGTCA
>NZ_LWEJ01000161.1:0-284 GCF_001635525.1 Alcanivorax sp. HI0007 | reverse complement strand
CACATTGCCCGCAAGCTGCTGCTGGATGTGGCCGAGCTGGGCCTGCCCTCTGCTACCGAGGCGCTGGACCCGACCACCCCGCAGTATCTGCAGGACCTGATTGCCTGGAACGCCATCGGCGCCCGCACCACCGAGAGCCAGACTCACCGGGAAATGTCCTCCGGTCTGTCCAGCCCGGTGGGCTTCAAGAACGGCACCGACGGCAGCCTGGATGTGGCGGTGAACGCCATGCTCAGCGTCAAGCACCCGCACCGTTTCCTGGGTACCGACCCGGAGGGCCGCGT
>NZ_LWEJ01000160.1:0-16287 GCF_001635525.1 Alcanivorax sp. HI0007 | reverse complement strand
CCCACGGGGCTTTTCCTGCCTGGCGGGATCTGCCCGCAGCACAGCGCGCCACGCTTCTTGAGGCCTGGCATGATCTGATGATGAAATNCCACATCCGTCACTTCCGGGCCGATGCCGTCACCGGGAAGCAGGGCGATGTTCAACGCTTGTCCCATTCCGCCTCCTTATCAGCTGCAGGTCGCTCTCTCCACGCTGCAATACGGGCTGTCCTGGCAGTGGCGGCAATGGATGCCCGCGATGCAAGCCTGTGTGCGCGGAGGTGAAGCGCTCCGGTTTCTGCAAGCGATGCGTTAATGCTCAGCTTGCAGTGTGTCTCGTGAAGCTGTTGTTAGGTTAGCTACCCATACACAGGTACTTGTCTTCCAGGTATTCATCCATGCCCTGGTGGGAGCCTTCCCGGCCCAGACCGGATTCCTTGACGCCACCGAAGGGGGCGGCCGCGTTGGAAATCAGGCCTTCGTTGACACCTACCATGCCGCTTTCCAGCGCTTCGGCCACGCGCCAGCAACGGTGGATGTTGTCGCTGTAGAAATAGGCGGCCAGACCGTAAGGGGTGTCGTTGGCGATGCGAATGGCGTCTTCTTCGGTGCGGAATGGAATCACAGCGGCCAGCGGGCCAAAGGTTTCTTCCTGGCAGAGCTGCGCATCGGTGGTCACGCCGGTGATCAGGGTGGGCTGTACAAAGCTGCCGCCGCGCTCATGGCGCTGGCCGCCGGTAACCACCTTGGCGCCCTTGCCCAGGGCGTCTTCCAGATGCTCCATGACCTTGTCGGCGGCATCCCGGTTGATCAGGGCCGCCTGGCTGACGCCCTCCTCAAGGCCGTCGCCGACTTTCATGGCTTCGATGGCAGTTTTCAGCTTCTCCACAAAGGCATCGTGGATGCTGTCCTGCACCAGGAAGCGGTTCACGCAGACGCAGGTCTGACCGGTGTTGCGGAACTTGCTGGCCATGGCCCCTTCCACGGCCTTGTCCAGGTTGGCATCGTCAAAGACGATGAAGGGGGCGTTGCCTCCCAGTTCCAGGGACACCTTCTGGATGTGTTTGGCGCACTGGGCCATCAGTTTGGAGCCCACTTCCGTGGAGCCGGTGAAGCTCAGCTTGCGGACAATGGGAGAGTCGGTGAGGGCAGTGGAAATGGCCCCGGCGCTGCCGGTAATCACGTTGAACACGCCTGCGGGGATCCCTGCGCGCTCCGCCAGCTCGGCCAGTGCCAGGGCGGAGTAGGGGGTGGCACTGGCGGGTTTGACCACCATGGTACAGCCTGCGGCCAGGGCGGCGCCGGCCTTGCGGGTGATCATGGAGGAAGGGAAATTCCAGGGGGTAATCGCTGCGGTCACACCGATGGGTTGCTTGATTACCACAATTCGCTGACCGGCTTTGGGTGCCGGGATGGTGTCGCCGTAGGCGCGCCGTGCCTCTTCGGCGAACCATTTCAGGAAGGAGGCGGCGTAGGCGATTTCGCCCTTGGCCTCGGCCAGGGGCTTGCCCTGCTCCAGGGTCATCAGCCGGCCCAGATCGTCCTGGTGTTTCATCATCAGATCATGCCAGGCCTCAAGAAGCGTGGCGCGCTGTGCTGCGGGCAGATCCCGCCAGGCAGGAAAAGCCCCGTGGGCGGCGTCGATGGCCTGGCGGGTTTCTGCTTCTCCCATTCGCGGTGAGGTGCCCAGGCTGTCATCAGTGGCCGGGTTCGTCACGGTGAAGGTGGCGCCGTCATCCGCATCGCACCAGTGGCCATTGATATAGCACTGCTGGCGAAACAGGGCGTTGTCAGTGAGGGTAACCGTCATCGTACATCTCCCGAGCTTTTTGCACCGTGTTGCGTATTACGCTAGCAAAGCAAGGAGAGATGTCCATGCCGGAAGCAAAAAATCGGTTCGGGGTCTAAGGAAAAGACGGGATGGCGCAGGGAGGGGTTGCAACAATACGGCTGTAGGGGCGCCGCTTGAGGCGCGAGTGAGACGGAGGGAGTCCCTAGAAGCGAGTAACGAAAATCACAACCGAAGTCCGTATCGCCTTTCGCGACTCGCTTCTCGGTACTCGCCTCGGATTTTGCCGATTCGCGCCTCAAGCGGCGCGACTACCGCGACGTCCGATAGAAAATCTACCGACGCAATCCGTCGTTCAGGTGCGGTTTGATCTTCTGCAGCAACCCTTTGAAGACCTTCGGGCTGCCGGCGACGATGCCGCCGCTTTCCAGGAATTTGTGGCCACCGCTCAGGTCGCCTACCAGGCCACCGGCTTCGGTGATCAACAGGGCGCCGGCGGCCAGATCCCACTCGGACAGGCCGAATTCGAAGAAGCCATCCAGGCGACCGGCGGCCAGCCAGGCCAGGTCCAGGGCGGCAGAGCCCGGGCGGCGCAGGCCGGCGGTGGACGCGGCGATGTCGGCGAACATGCCCAGGTAGGCGTCCATATGCGGCGCCTGGTCTTTACGGAACGGGAAACCGGTGCCGATCAGACAGCCTTCCAGGCCGGGACGGTTGGTGCAGCGGATACGGCGACCGTTGAGGGCGGCGCCACGACCACGGCTGGCGGTGAATTCTTCATCCCGGTTGGGATCATAGATCACGGCGTGTTCCAGTTTTCCTTTGTATTTCAGGGCGATGGAGACGCAGTACTGGGGAAAGCCATGGATGAAGTTGGTGGTGCCGTCCAGGGGGTCGATCACCCACTGAAAGTCTGCCCCGTCACCCTTGCCGCGGATTTCGCCGGATTCCTCGGCGAGGATGCTGTGATCCGGGTAGGCCTTGAGGATGACTTCGATGATGCGTTGTTCGGCAGCACGGTCCACCTCGGTGACGAAGTCGTTCATGCCTTTCTTGCTGACAGATAACGGGTCATTGCTTTCGGCGGCACGACGAATCAGGTTACCCGCCTGACGGGCGGCTCGCAGGGCAATGTTCACTTGCGGCGCATGCATGCATCTGTCCTCAAAAAAGTTGTCAAAGAGCGCCGGCGGGCAGGGTGCCTTGCCGGGGCGCGGATTGTAGCAGAGCCGGTGCGTTCAGGGCAGCGTTGGAAACCGCTTAATTGCCTTTCCCGGGCACCAGGGCCTCTCGGGCAAGGGATAATTGGCAGTTTCTCATGATAACATTGCCGCCTTTTCCGGCCAGATCCGTGTACAGGTACCTTACATGCTAGAAAATGTGCGTATTGTGATGGTGGAAACCACCCATCCCGGCAACATCGGTGCCGCAGCCCGGGCCATGAAAACCATGGGGCTGTCGGACCTGAGGCTGATACAGCCGCGGGATTATCCGTCCGTGGAAGCCACCGCCCGGGCCTCCGGGGCCGGCGATGTGCTGGAAGCTGCGCAGGTCTGCCAGACCCTGGACGAAGCCCTGGAGGGTGCCACCCTGGTAATCGGCACCAGCGCCCGCCAGCGTCGCATCCCCTGGCCGTGTCTCACGCCCCGGCAACTGGCGGCGCAATTGTCCCACGAGCCGGATGACACCCGTATTGCGGTGCTGTTCGGTCGCGAGGACCGCGGGCTCACCAATGATGAGCTGCGCCGCTGCAATCTGCATGTGAGCGTGCCCACCAATCCCGAGTACGGGGTCTTGAATGTGGCATCGGCGGTCCAATTAATCAGTTACGAGCTGCGCATGGCTCTGTTGGGGGACGATTTTGATCTGAAGGAAGCCCGTTCCCGCCGTGAGGCCATGCCGTTGCCGGAGATGTTCTGGGATGAGCCGCTGGCCAGTAACGAGGCCGTGGCCGGTTTTCTCGATCATCTGGAAAAGGTCATGGCGCAAAGCGGTTTTCTGAATCCGCAGCAGCCGGGCCAGGTCATGACGCGCATGCGCCGTTTGTTTATGCGCGCGCGACCGGACAAAATGGAAATGAGCATTCTGCGTGGTGTGCTGGTGGCGCTGGAAAGAAAAATGCCGCGGAATGACGGGGAATAGTTCCCGCTCCCCGTGGTATCCAACCGGTTACGCCTGAGACGAGGTATCTATGTTTGATCGAGTACGCGAGGACATCGCGTCGGTATTCCACCGGGACCCGGCGGCACGTAACACCCTGGAGGTGTTGCTGAACTACCCGGGCCTGCACGCCGTGCTGTTCCACCGCCTCGCCCACGCCCTGTGGAAACGGAACTTCAAGCAGCTGGCGAGATTTGTTTCCACTTTCGCCCGCTGGATGACGGGTATCGAGATCCACCCTGGTGCCAAGATCGGTCGACGCTTCTTTATCGATCACGGCATGGGCGTGGTGATCGGCGAAACCGCGGAAATCGGCGATGACGTGACGCTCTACCACGGTGTCACCCTGGGCGGCACCAGCTGGAACAAGGGCAAGCGCCATCCGACCCTGGAGGACGGTGTGGTGGTCGGTGCCGGCGCCAAGGTGCTGGGGCCGTTTACCGTGCACAAGAATGCCAAGATCGGTTCCAACTCGGTGGTCACCAAGGAAGTCCCCGAAGGCGCCACCGTCATCGGTATCCCCGGCCGGGTGGTCAGCAAGCCGATCACGGAACAGGAAAAGAACCGCCAGCAGATGGCAGAAAAAATCGGATTCCAGGCCTATGGGGTCAGCAACGATATGCCGGACCCGGTAGCCGAAGCCATCCACCTGCTGCTCGATCACATGCACGCGGTCGACAACAAGCTGGACCGGGTCTGCACCAATCTGAAGAAGCAGGGCATTCAGGGCTGTGACGAGAAACTGCCGGAATTGAAGGACGAGGATTTCGAGCCAGTGAATGCCGGCGGAACAGATTGAAGAGCCGTTTCAAGTTGAAAGTTCAAAGTTGAAACGCGAGACGGTTTTAGCGTGAGCGGAAAGCAAAGAGGCCGCGCCCAAGGTTTGGGCGCGGCCTCTTTCGTTTCAACACATGGCGAACTTGGCCCGTGTTTCAACTTTCAACTTTTAACTTGCGACTCAGACGTTAAACCGGAAGTGCACGACATCCCCATCCTTGACAATGTATTCCTTGCCTTCCAGGCGCCATTTACCGGCATCCTTGGCGCCGGCTTCGCCGTTATGCTCGATGTAGTCTTCATAGGCGGTGACTTCGGCGCGGATGAAACCTTTTTCGAAATCGGTGTGGATCACACCGGCGGCCTGGGGGGCGGTGGCGCCAACACGGACGGTCCAGGCGCGCACTTCCTTCTTGCCCGCCGTGAAGTAGGTCTGCAGACCGAGCAGGTTGAAGCCGGCACGGATGACCCGGTTCAGGCCCGGCTCTTCCATGCCCAGGTCGGCCAGGAAGTCGGCCTTTTCTTCGTCGTCCAGCTCGGCAATTTCCGATTCGATCTTGGCGCAGATAGGCACCACGGAGGAATTTTCCTTCTCGGCCAGTTCGCGCACGGCGTCCAGCAGGGCGTTGTCCTCAAAGCCGCCTTCGTCCACGTTGGCGATGTACATGGTCGGCTTCAGGGTCAGCAGGTTCAGGCTCTTGATGGCCTTGCGTTCATCATCGTTCAGATCCACGGAGCGGGCCGGTTCACCTTCGTTGAGAACGGGCAGCACCTTGTCCAGTACCGGCAGCAGGCCTTTGGCATCCTTGTCCTGTCCCTTGGCGGCCTTGGTGGCCCGCAGGTGGGCTTTTTCCACCGTATCCAGGTCGGCCAGGGCCAGCTCGGTGTTGATCACGGAGATGTCGTCCAGGGGGGACACCTTGCCGGACACATGGATCACGTTTTCGTCATTGAAGCAGCGCACCACATGGGCGATGGCATCGGTTTCACGGATATTTGCCAGAAACTTGTTGCCCAGGCCTTCGCCCTTGGACGCCCCGGCCACCAGGCCGGCGATATCCACGAATTCCATGGTGGCGGGCATGATCCGCTCCGGGCTGACAATGGCGGAGAGCTTGTCCAGACGGGGGTCTGGCACCGGAACCACACCGGTATTGGGCTCAATGGTGCAGAACGGGAAGTTCTCGGCATCAATCCCCGCTTTGGTCAGCGCGTTGAACAGGGTGGATTTGCCCACGTTGGGCAGACCGACGATACCGCATTTGAAACCCATAACAGACCTCCGTTTTTCGAGGGCGCAATGCTACTCAAGGCGGGTTCAAAAAGCGACCACCGCCGGGCATTTCGCGGCGAACCCGGGGGTTGCTGGCGGGACGACTGTACCAGGCGCTGTTGCCGCTACCGACATGGCGGGGGCGGGCTAGACTGCAAGTCCGTCAACTGAACAAGAGTCACCATGGCCGAGCGCATCCTTTACCAGTTCCCGATCTCTCATTACTGCGAGAAGTCCCGTTGGCAGCTGGACCACAAGGGCCTGGCGTACCGAACGGTCAATCTGTTGCCCGTGGCCCACCGGGTGCGTACCCAGTGGCTGGCCCGCGCCAATACAGTGCCCCTGCTGCGCGACGGTAAACGCAGGATCAGTGACTCCACCCGGATTGCCTATTACCTGGAGAAATATTACCCGGAGCCGTCACTGTTGCCCCGGGCCAGTGATGCCCGCGCCCGGGTGATTGAGCTGGAGCAGCAGTTCGATCGCTATGGCGTCCATGTCCGGCGTTGGGTGTACGGCCAGGTCCTTGATCGGCCGGAAGTAATGAGAGCCCTGGTGGGCGATTGCGGCTTGCCCGGCCCCCTGGAACGGGTGGCCAGGCCGCTGGTTCGGGAGGCCATCCGGCGCGGCTATGCCATCAATCCGCAATGGGTGATGCGATCCGAACAGCGCGTTGAGGAGGGCTTGGCACTGTTGGAGAGCGAGCTGAAGAAAGGCAAGGGGCAATATCTGGTCGGGGATCGCTTCAGTCTGGCGGATATCACGGCTGCCAGCATGATGGCGCCATTGGTGAGCCCGAAAGGTTCGCCCTGGGACTTGTTCGATGAAACAACACTGTCGCCAGCGTTGCGCAAACAGATCGAAAAATGGCGATCCCGGCCAGCCGGAGAGTGGTTGCTGGCGAGGTACGCGGAAGATAGGTAAGAATCAGTGACGAGTTACGGGGAGCGAGGTAGGCGCCGGTTTACGGTGTTCGAAACCCGCTTCTCGCAACTCTTACCTGCCTTTAAGCCTTGAACCCGTTGAGCCGGTTCATTGCCCCGTTCAAATCCCCACGCAGCATGTCGGCGGTGTGATAGACCGCTTCGTCGATGGCGCGGTCGATCAGGTCGCGATCGGCCTGGGAGGGCTTGTTGAGCACATGGGGGGTGACGCGGTCAGCAGAGCCGGGGTGGCCGATGCCGATGCGCAGCCGATAGAAATCCCGGCTGTTGCCATGCTTGCTGATGATGTCGCGCAGCCCGTTATGGCCGCCATGGCCGCCGCCTTGCTTGAAGCGGGCGCAGCCGGGGGGCAGGTCCAGTTCGTCGTGGGCGACGAGCATCTGGGTGACAGGTATCTTGAAGAAGTTCGCCAGAGCGGCGGTGGCCTGACCACTGCGGTTCATGAAGGTCGTGGGGACCAGCAGACGAATGGTTTCGCCTTCGAAGGTAAAGGTGCCGGTGAGGCCGAAGTATTTCTTGTCTTCGGAAAGGAAAACGCCCTGGCGGCGGGCCAGGGCGTCCACATACCAGACGCCGGCATTGTGGCGGGTGTCCTCGTATTCGCGGCCCGGGTTACCCAGGCCTACGATCAGTCGAACCGGTTCCGCCACAGCCACAGTGCGTCTTATTCCTCGCCTGCGGCTTCTTCGCTTTCGCCGTCTTCGTCGTCAGCAGACGCACGAACTTTCGGCGCATGGATAGCGGCTACCGGCTGGTCGTGATCATCGCCCAGTGAGAGCTGGGTCAGCTCGACGCCCTTGGGCAGTTTCAGATCAGACAGGTGAACAATGCTGTCCAGTTCGACCGCTGCCATGTCCACTTCGATGAACTCGGGCAGGTTCTGCGGCAGACAGCTGACTTCCACCTCGGAAATATTGTGGTGGATCTCACCGCCCTGTTTCTTCACACCAATGGAGCTTTCTTCATTGATGAAGTGCAGGGGCACATTCATGGTGATCTTGTGAGTCTTGTCCACACGCAGGAAGTCCACGTGGGTCGGGTGGCCTTTAGCCGGGTGGCGCTGCATGTCACGCAGTACCGCCTGCACATTGGCGCCGTCCAGTTTCAGGGTCAGCACGTGGCTGTAGAAGGCTTCGGTTTCCAGAGCCTTTTTCAGTTCACGCAGCTCCACGCTGATCATCTGCGGCTCGGCGTCGCCACCATAGATGATGCCGGGAACACGTTCTTGCAGACGACGCAGGCGGCGGCTCGCACCTTTCCCCATGTCGCTGCGGGCTTCTGCATTCAGCAGGAAATCATTGGACATGATATGTCTCCAGTAAGCTCTCGGGCGTCCCGCGACCAGGTCTGCCGGAGAGGTTGATAGAACCACGGAGGATTCCGCGGGGGCGCGATTATGCATGAAAAAGGCGTTGCGTGCCAGCGGAAAGGGCTTCAATCCGCAAGCTACAAGCTGCACACGGTTTGGCATCGGGGTAGCCCGGAATGAAAGAGGCCGCGCACAGGAGCTGTGCGCGGCCTCAGGGGCTTCAAGCTGGCAACAATTCATGCCGTGTTGAAGCTTGTAGCTTGATGCTTGCCGCTGATTTACACCAGTTCCAGCCGGTCGAACATGGCGCTCAGGGACTCTTCGTTGTTCACCCGGCGGATGGTTTCGGCCAGCATCGGGGCCAGGCTGAGCACGCGGATGTTGGCACAGGCGCGTCCCGCTTCAGACAGCGGGATGGTGTCCGTGACCACCAGTTGATCCAGGGCGCTGTTGGCGATGTTGTCGATGGCCGGGCCGGACAGTACCGGGTGGGTGATATAGGCGTAGACCTTGGCGGCACCATGGTCTTTCAGGGCCTGGGCGGCCTTGCAGAGGGTGCCGGCAGTATCGACCATATCGTCCACCAGAATACAGGTGCGGCCTTCTACTTCACCGATGATGTGCATCACCTGGGACACGTTGGCCTTGGGGCGGCGCTTGTCGATGATGGCCAGATCGGCGTCGTTAAGCTGCTTGGCCAGCGCCCGGGCGCGGACCACACCGCCCACATCCGGGGATACCACCATCAGGTCATCGTGATTCTGGCGCTCGATGTCCGCCACAATCAGCGGGGTGGCGTAGACGTTGTCCACCGGAATGTCGAAAAAGCCCTGAATCTGGTCGGCGTGCAGGTCGACGGTGACAACCCGGTCGATACCCACGGCGGTGATCATGTCGGCGACCACCTTGGCGGTGATCGGTACCCGGGCGGAGCGCACCCGGCGATCCTGGCGTGCGTAACCGAAATAGGGCATCACGGCGGTAATCCGGCCTGCAGAGGAGCGACGCAGGGCGTCGGCCATGACCAACAACTCCATGATGTTGTTGTTGGTGGGGTTGCAGGTGGATTGCACGATAAAGACGTCTTTGCCGCGCACGTTTTCCTGGATTTCCACGGCCACTTCACCATCACTGAAAGTGCCCACATCGGCATTGCCAATGGGCAGGTTCAGGTGCTTGACCATGGCCTGGGCCAGTTCGGGATTAGCGTTACCGGTGAAAACGACGAGTTTGGACACTGGCGTCCCTCTTGAGTCGTGAATTTCGGGAGCCTCCGAGGAAAGGGGGGAGGGCTCCGGGCAAGAAAATGGCTGGGGTACCAGGACTCGAACCTGGGAATCACGGGATCAAAACCCGTTGCCTTACCAACTTGGCTATACCCCAACACTCGGTCTCAGGTCTGCACTATTTACTCGTTTGTGCAGAGTTGCCTGAATTCTGTGTCTCTCGAAACTTCGCCAGTGTCTCTCCCAGTGTCTGGTGGAGAGGAGAAGTATTACAGCTTCGAGCGACGAAACCTGTCCAGTGTTGTGGCAACTGTTGCAGCAAATGCTGCCCCTGTTGCGGTCCGGTGAGGCGTGCAAAACAACAAGCGCCGGTGCCGGTCATACGGGCATTTCCCGTATGCTGCCTGAGCCAGTGAAGCAACTCCCCGATTTGCGGAAATTGCCGTATTGCTGCCGCTTCACAGTCATTGCGAAAGTCGCGGGTCAGCACCACCTCAAGCGAGGCCGGTAATTTACTGACGGGGGTATCCCTTGTCAATTGCCGGTCGCCGAAAATTCGAGCAGTTGACACATGAATTCCCGGGTGAATGACCAAAAAATCATCGTTCGGCAGTGAAACCGGGGTGATTTGCTCTCCGACGCCTTCCGCCCAGGCGCTTTTGCCACGGACAAAGACCGGCACATCCGCCCCCAGTGATAACCCCAGTTCCGCCAGGGTGTCCTCGGGCAGATTCAGGCCCCACAGGGCATTGAGCCCCAGCAGGGTAGTGGCAGCATCAGAGGAGCCGCCGCCAACGCCGCCGCCCATAGGAAGGTGTTTTTCCAGGCGGATGCGAGCCCCGGAGTGGCAGCCGGCATGGGTCTGCAGGAGCCGGGCCGCGCGCAGTATCAGATTGCTGTCGTCGCTGGGAACCTCCGGGTGGTCGCATTCCAGGGTCAGGGAGTCAGCCGGGGTGAAATGCAGGGTGTCGCCCTGGTCGAGCAGCGCGAACAGGGTTTGTAGCTCATGGTAACCGTCCGGTCGACGACCCGTGATGTGCAGGAACAGGTTGAGCTTGCCGGGAGCCGGGAGGGTGAGCGTGGTCATTGTCGGGGGCCGGGCTGCCAGTCCTTGATCAGCAGGGTGAAGCGGTTGCCGTTCTGTCTGGCCTTGATGCGATAAGGCAGCGTCACTCCGGCTACCGGCTGATAGCGGTCGAATTCCAGGCTCCAGCCCAGCTGTTGCAGGGTTTGCAGATGGCCGCTTTGGTCATAGTCGGCCTCGCCGCGGGCGCCAGGCCAGGGCAGGCCCCGAGCCCAGTACTGCAGGGCGGAGACCGGGAGCCAGAAGCCGGTCAGGTGCCAGGCCAGTTCACCGGGGCTGCGGGCCTGGTATTGTTCCTTGGCCGTAATCAGTTCGGCCCGGCCACTGTCCCAGCGCAGGTCGGCGCTACCAAAACCCAGGGGGCCGGAAAAACGGATCTGGCCGCGATTGGGCTGCTGGGTCCAGTCGAAGGAGGCGCTGCCGCCGTCATTGGCGGTTCGGTAGCCGAGCTTGCCACTCATGGCCCAGCGGTCGATCTGGTCGGGATGGTCAAAGGTGGCTGAGGGAGTGGGGCGCAGCTGACAGGCGCTCACCGTCAGGGCCATCAGTGCCAGGGTGAGGATTCGCATGGGGCTGAGGATCACAGGCGAGCTCCGAATTTTTCCATGACTTCACGGATATAGGGGGCGTCCGGATTGCTTTGCAGGGCATCGCGCCATACCTGGCGGGCCTGATTCTGGGCACCCAGTACCCAGAGAACCTCTCCGTAATGGGCGGCAACCTCCGGGTCAGGGAATTTTTCGTAGGCCCGGCGCAAATAGTCGCGGGCCGCTTCCAGTTCACCGCGCTTGTAAAGCACCCAGCCCATGGAGTCCAGGATGGCCGGATCATTCGGCCGTAATGCCAGCGCTCGGGAAATATAGTCGTAGGCCTCGTCCAGGCGCTGGGTGCGGTTGGCCAGGGTGTAGCCCAGGGCGTTGAGTGCGCTGGCATCATCCGGTGAGATGGATAGCACCCGCCGCAGGTCGCGTTCCAGTTTTGCCAGATCGCCGGTTTTCTCTGCGATCATGGCCCGGCTATAGAGGAGCTCGGTATTGTCCGGTTCTGCCTCGACGGCCTGGTCGAGCAGGATCAGCGCCCCCTGGGGATCCCCCCTATCGTTGCGCATTTCTGCTTCAGTGATAGTAAGACTGGTGCTCAGCTCCGGGTGCTGTCTGGCCAGGCTGGCCATCAGGGCGCTTGCCTGGTCGCTGTTGCCCTGCTGGTAGAGCAGGCGCGCGGCCTGGACATTGGCACGGACCGCCTGGGCACCCTGCACTTTCAGGTAATGATCCACGGCCCGGTCCAGATCCTGTGCCTGCTCGGCGGCCTGTCCCAGGTAGAGATGCATGTCATCCGGCCGGTAGTTCTGCGCCAACAGGGCCTGCAGTTGCCCCCGGGCGGCATCGCTGGCTCCGGCTTCCAGGGCCAGCAGCGCCAGGGAAAAGCGCAGATCCAGATCTTCCGGGTATTGCTCCGCCATGCGGACCAGCTGTTTCTCGGCGTTATCCGTATCGCCGGTGGCCAGCAACATGCGGATATAGGTAATGCGGGGGCGTCGCGCCTGGGGATATTTGCGAACCAGTTTCTTCAGGTGCCGCAAGGCCTGTTTTTCTTCCCCCAATTTGTGCAGCAGCTGGGCCTTGAGCAGAAGGGCTTCTTCATGCCGGGGCATCAGGTCCAGGGCCCGTTCATCCGCCTCTAGGGCGCCCGCGTAATCGTTCTGGTGCTCGAGCCAGAGGGCGCGGGCGTACCACAGCGGGGCCTGATCCGGGTACCGGTCGGTGAGCTGGGCCAGCGCCTCGACCAGCTGCCGGTTACCCTGGGCATCCAGTCCGCGGGCCTGGCTGACCAGCCTGCCCAGCGCTTCACCGCCATGTTCGCCTAACAACATGTCCAGGTAGCGGCTGGCGGCGGGGATGTTTCCCAGGCGGATTTCCGAAAGGATCGCCAGTTGCAGGGCTTCTTCGTCCGCCGGAGCCTGTTCCAGCCATAGCTCGCTGAGGGCCAGGGCCTGTTGATGGTCTTCCAGGTAATGGGCCAGTTGGGCCGCCTGGCTGATCACTTGTGGGTCCCCGGTGCTACGGGCCGCCTGGCTGTAATAGGCCAGTGTCACGCCCAGGGACTGGCGCTGGGCGGCCACTTCCGCCACCAGCAGGTCGGAAAGGGTCTCGCTGTCATAGCTCGGTGCGGGCGGATTGGCCGCAGGAGGCTGTGACTCGGCAGCTGTCGGGGCCGGTGTCTTGCTGGCGCAGCCGTTAAGTAACAGGACGCCGCAAAGTGGCAGAAAAAGGAATCGCGTCATTAAAGGGGGTATGCCTGTTTTATGGTCCGGGTATCATGGCACAGCGATCCGGGATTGCCCAAACGGATAAGCGGTTCCTATGCCATTGATTCGCCGGGCCATCATTGTTTTGGGGGGCGCTTTAACGCAAAATGCCTGACCCTTGCGTGGCCTGTTTTCACCGGGCTATTGCCTTCCGACGAATGTGGCGGACAGAGAGTTCCATGAACTGTCGACATGCGTATAAACCGGTGAGGAAAGTGGCCCGGGTCTGCTGCGGGCACGAGAGTCTATGAATCTAGTCGCTGTTGGCGTAAATCACACCACCGCGGATGTGGAGTTACGTGAACGTCTGGCGTTCTCCACGCAGCAGGCGGAAGCGGCGCTGGCCAGCCTGCGAGACATGCCCGGGGTCCGTGAAGCGGCCCTGCTTTCCACCTGTAACCGCACCGAGTTGTACTGTCTGGTGGATGAGACGGTGCCGGATTTTGCTGCCTGGCTGGCGCACAGTCGCCACTTGCCGGTAGATAAACTCGTGTCCGCACTCTATCAGCACCAGGGCGAGCAGGCGCTTGAGCATATGATGCGGGTGGCTGGCGGCCTGGATTCGCTGGTGCTGGGCGAGCCACAGATTCTTGGGCAGATGCGTGAAGCCTATGCCCGTGCCCATGAAGCCGGGTTGCTCAATGGCGAACTCTCCCGGTTGTTCCAGGAAGTGTTCTCGGTGGCCAAGCGCATTCGTACCGAAACCGGTATTGGTGCCAACCCGGTTTCTGTGGCCTATGCGGCCGTGTCCTTTGCCCGCCATATCTTTGCCGATCTGAAGAAAAGCCGCGCCCTGCTGATCGGGGCAGGGGAAATGATCGAGCTGGTAGCCCGTCACCTGAATGAGCAGCAGGTCAGCGAAATCACCATCGCCAACCGTACCCAGCAGCGCGCTGCGGAGCTGGCGGCCAGCGTCGGCGGACGGGGCATCAGTCTGGAAGAATTACCGGTGGCCCTGGAACGGGCGGATATCCTGATTTCCTGTACGGCGGCGCCGCTGCCCATTCTGGGTAAGGGAATGGTGGAGCGGGCGCTGAAGAAGCGCCGCCACAAGCCCATGTTCATGGTGGATATTGCCGTGCCCCGGGATATCGAACCGGAAGTGGGGGAGCTGGATGACGTCTACCTGTACACGGTGGATCACCTGCAGGAAGCCATTCAGGAAAATGTCCGTGCCCGCCAGCAGGCAGCCCAGGAAGCGGCCGAGCTGATCCGTGATGCCATCGTTCGCCACCGACGCCAGCGTCGCGAACTGGATGCAGTGACCGTGTTGCGCGAGTACCGGCAGCAGCATACGGCTCTGGCTGAGAACGAGTTGGAAAAAGCCCTGCAACAACTGCAGAACGGCGGGGACCCGGAGCAGGTCCTGCGCAAGTTTCAGCATTCCCTGGTCAACAAATGGCTGCACACCCCCAGTGTGACCCTGCGCAAGTTGGCAGCGGAGGGCCGAGCGGAGTCATTGCTGTTGGCCCGGGAGCTGCTCCTTGATGATCCGGACAGTCCGTCCGAACCGAAATAAATCCCTTTGAGGGTTCTATGAAAGCGTCTTTGCAAGGCAAGCTGGAAAAGCTGGCTGACCGTTTTGAGGAATTGTCCGGTCTGTTGTCGGACCCGGAGATTATTGGCAACCAGAAGAAATTTCGTGACCTTTCCCGGGAGTATGCGGAAATTGACCCGGTGGTGAAGTGTTACCGGGATTACTTGAAGGCCGCTGCCAATCTGGAAGCGGCCAGGGCCATGCAGGATGACAGCGATCCGGACATGCGTGAAATGGGCCAGGAAGAAGCCCGTGACGCGACGGCAACGATGGATGCCCTTGCCGGTGAGCTGCAGAAGTTGATGTTGCCCAAGGATCCCCGCGACGGTGCCAATGTGTTTCTTGAGGTGCGCGCCGGCACCGGCGGTGACGAGGCCGCCATTTTTGCCGGTGACCTGTTCCGCATGTACAGCAAATATGCGGAGCAGAATGGCTGGAAAGTGGAGTTGGTCAGTGCCAGTGAAGGGGAGCATGGCGGCTACAAGGAGGTGATTGCCCGGGTCATCGGCGATGGGGTCTATTCCCGCTTCAAGTTTGAATCCGGCGCCCACCGGGTGCAGCGGGTGCCAGCCACGGAATCCCAGGGGCGTATCCACACCTCTGCCTGCACGGTGGCCATCATGGCCGAAGCCGAGGACCTGGGAGATATCCAGATCCGCAACGAAGACCTGCGCATCGACACCTACCGGTCCTCCGGTGCTGGCGGTCAGCACGTGAACACCACCGACTCTGCGGTCCGCATCACCCACCTGCCCACCGGCGTGGTGGTGGAATGTCAGGATGAGCGCAGCCAGCACAAGAACAAGGCCAAGGCCATGAGCCTGCTCAGTGCCCGACTCTACGATGCCCAGCAGAATGCCGCCCATGCGGAACAGGCGGCGGAGCGCAAATCCCTGGTGGGGTCCGGTGACCGTTCCGAGCGTATTCGCACCTACAACTATCCCCAGGGCCGGGTAAGCGACCATCGCATCAATCTGACGCTTTACCGGCTCGGTGAAATCATGGAAGGGGACCTGGATGAGTTGCTGGGTGCCTTGATGTCCGAACACCAGGCGGACCTGCTGGCGACCCTGGGCGACAGCTAGGATGCGCATTGATGTGGCCCTGCGCCAGGCAAGGGAGCGGCTGGCATCGTCCCCCAGCCCGGACCTGGATGCCCAGGTGCTGCTCTGCCATGTGCTGGCGCGCCCGCGCAGCTATCTGTTTACCTGGCCGGAACGGGAACTGGAGGCGCACCAGCAGCAGAGCTTTCTGGCGTTGCTGGCACGGCGGGAACAGGGTGAACCGGTGGCTCACCTGACCGGTGAGCGGGAATTTTTTGGCCGCAATTTCAGCGTTACCCCTGACACTCTGATCCCTCGACCGGATACCGAAACCCTGGTGGAGCTGGCCCTGAAACTGGGGCCTGCGGGCCCGGCCCGGGTGGTGGACCTGGGCACGGGAACCGGTGCCATCGGCGTGACTCTGGCCCTGGAGCGTCCCCAGTGGCAGGTGACCCTGACCGACCTGAGTGCGGCGGCCCTGTCCGTGGCCGGGGGGAATGCCCGCCAGCTGGGGGCGCAGGTGACCTTGCAACAGGGAAGCTGGCTGGAGGATTGCCGGGGACCTTTCGATGTGATTGTCAGCAACCCTCCCTACATTGATCCGGCGGATCATCATCTCGATGAGGGAGATGTGCGCTTTGAGCCTCGCTCTGCGTTGGTGGCGGATCAGCGAGGCCTGGCGGACCTGGCCACCATTATCACCCAGTCCGCGGCCCGTCTGGTTGCCGGTGGCTGGCTGCTGCTGGAACATGGCTACCAGCAGGGTGCGCAGGTGCGTGCGCTGATGGAGGCAGGACGTTTCGACGGGGTGCGCACCGAGCGTGACCTGGGCGGCAATGAGCGGGTGACGGTGGGAAGG
>NZ_LWEJ01000159.1:0-245 GCF_001635525.1 Alcanivorax sp. HI0007 | reverse complement strand
ACAACGCCAACCCGGTGCACCAGCCACTGGCCCAGGCCCACTGGAAATTGAAGCCCCCGAGCTGGCCGGTAACATCCAGGACTTCACCAATGAAGTGCAGGCCGGGCACGGTATTGACCTCAAACGTCTTGGAGGAGATGGCATCGGTATCCACACCGCCCAGGGTCACTTCCGCGGTGCGATAGCCTTCGGTGCCGGAGGGTTTGAACTGCCAGCCCTTGAGGGTGGCCGCCACAGCGGCCAAC
>NZ_LWEJ01000158.1:0-203 GCF_001635525.1 Alcanivorax sp. HI0007 | reverse complement strand
TGACCAGGGCAGTGAAGAACGCCCAGCCAAACGCCACCACGATGCCGAGCAGTTGCACGGTAATCCGTTCCGGGTTGAACAGGTCGCCTTCGTAGAAGAGGCCAGCGGCCAGGGTGCCCCAGGCGCCGGCGAAGGCATGCACCGGTACCGCGCCGACCACATCATCTAGGCGAAATGCCAGCAGGACCCTGGCACCGAACGCG
>NZ_LWEJ01000157.1:0-51458 GCF_001635525.1 Alcanivorax sp. HI0007 | reverse complement strand
CCTGCCAGTCCCCAGGGTGCGTGACGGCGGCGCTCGGTCAGCAAGGTCACCTGGGCATCGCCCAGGAATTCCAGCTCACGCACCAGACCATCACCGCCTGCAAACTGCCCTTCACCGCCACTGCCCCGGCGCAGCTGATAGCGGTGCACCCTGAGCGGATAGTGGGACTCCAGACTCTCGATGGGGGTATTCAGGGTATTGGTCATATGGCTGTGCACCGCCGACAACCCCGGACCACCGGCATGGGCGCCAGTGCCCCCGGCCATGGTTTCGTAGTAATCCCAGCCATCCTCTCCGGCGGCGCCCATGGCCACATTGTTCATGGTCCCCTGGCTGGCAGCGGGAATCGCCTGGGGGGCCGCCTGGGCCAGCGCCCCCAGCACCACATCCACCACCCGGGAGCTGGTTTCCACATTGCCAGCCGCCACTGCCGCCGGACGATTGGCATTGAGCAACGAACCTTGCGGGGCTGACAGGCTGATGGGCCGAAACAGTCCATCGCACGCGGGCACATCATTGTCCATCAGGCAGCGAAAGCAGTAATAAGCGGCGGCGGCCACTGACAGCGGACAATTGATGTTGCCTGCCACCTGGTCGGCGGTGCCGGAGAAATCCAGGCCGGCCTGCTCCCCGGCAATGGTCAGGGTGACAGCAATGACGATGTCCTGCTGCCCCTGGCCATCGTCATCCATGTAATCCCGGAACCGGTAACAGCCGTCCGGTAACGCTGCGATTCGGGCCCGGGCCCGTTTTTCCCCATAGGCGTTGAGGGCATCGAAGGCAGCAACCAGGTCGGGCTGCTGTTCCGCCAGTTCTGCCAGACGCCGAGCCCCCGCCTCACAGGCGCTGGCCTGGGCGACAAAATCGGCAAACCGCCGGTTTTCCACCGGCAGCCCCCCGCTCTCATCCAGCCCGGCCAGGTGTCGACACAAAGGCACCTGCCACTGTCCCGCCCGTTTCAGCCAGCTGGGAGCAATGACGATGCCCTCCTCCTCCAGATGGGTCGACACCGGCATGGATCCGGGACTGTGGGCGCCGATATTGGCGTGATGAGCACGGGTAACGGAAAAGCCAATCAGTGAGGCAGCATGAAACACCGGCGCGACCACGGTCACATCCGGTAGATGGGTGCCGCCCAGATAGGGATCATTGACCACCAGCAGGTCGCCGGGCTGCCAATCCCGGCCACTGACCAGATCCGCCATGGCATAGGCCATGGACCCCAGATGCACCGGAATATGGGCTGCCTGGGCACACAACCTGCCTTGTTTGTCGAAAACGGCGCAGGAGAAATCCAGGCGATCCTTGATGTTCGGCGAGAGGGCACTGAGCCGCAGCACCGCCCCCATCTCGTCACAGATCCCTGACAGGCGGTTGGCGAAAATACTGAGCTGGACAGGATTCATAGAAGCAATTAACAGTTAATAATGAATAGTTAATAACTAAAAACGGGACAACAGCCTACCGCTGTTAACTATTCACTGTTAACTATTCACTGAATTGTGCGCTATTATCGACGGTTCCGGCAGCCTTCGGCTGCCGTTTTTTATTTGGGACGCGTACAGACGGTGCTGTGATCAACGGTCCGGTGCCCGTTATCAATTCTCCATTATCGATTATCAATTGCCTGTTATGTCGCAATATCTGATTCCCACCTATGCACGGCAGCCGCTGGCGTTTGTGCGCGGTGAAGGGGTATGGCTCTACGATGAGGCCGGCCACAAGTACATGGATGCCATCTCCGGTATCGGGGTCTGCAACCTGGGCCACTGCCATCCGGCGGTAACCCGCACCCTGGCCGATCAGGCCGGGCAGCTTATGCACACCTCCAACCTGTACCGTATTCCGTCCCAGGAAGCCCTGGCCCAGCGCCTGTGCGAAGTGAGCGGCATGCAGAGCGTGTTCTTTTCCAACTCCGGCGCCGAAGCGAATGAAGCGGCCATCAAGATTGCCCGGCTCTTTGGTCAGCGCAAGGGCGTCAGCTGCCCCACTGTGGTGGTCATGGAGGGCAGCTTCCATGGCCGCACCATGGCTACCCTGTCCGCCACCGCCAATGCCAAGGTACAGGAAGGCTTTGCCCCGCTGCTGGAGGGGTTTGTCCGGGTGCCGTTTAACGATCTGGACGCGGTCCGCGCCCTGGGCGACAACGCCAATGTGGTCGCTGTCCTGGTGGAACCGGTACAGGGCGAAGGCGGTATCAATGTCCCCGCCAGTGACTATCTGCCCGGCCTGCGTGCCCTCTGTGACCAGCATGACTGGTTGCTGATGCTGGACGAAATCCAGTCTGGCAATGGCCGGACCGGCGATTACTTCGCCTGCGTGGGCGACAAGGTGACGCCTGACGTGCTGACCACCGCCAAGGGCCTGGGCAACGGCTTCCCCATCGGCGCCTGCCTGGTGGCCGGCAAGGCCGACGGGGTGTTCGGCCCCGGCAACCACGGCAGTACCTACGGCGGCAATCCTCTGGGCTGCGCCACCGCGCTGACCGTGGTCAACACCCTCACCGATGACGTGATGGCAGGGGTCGCGGAGAAAGGGGCTTGGCTGAAGGACGCCTTTACTGACGCCTTTGCCGATCTGCCCATGATCAAGGAAATCCGTCAACGCGGCCTGATGCTGGGTATCCAGCTGGATCGCCCCTGCGCCGAGCTGGTCAACCGGGCCCGGGAAGCCGGCCTGCTGATCAATGTCACCGCAGGCTCCGTGGTACGCCTGCTTCCGCCACTGGTGATCAGCCAGACCGAGATGCAGCACCTGGTGGAGACTCTCTCCCAGGTCATTCATGACTTCGCCAACGAACAGGAGGTCGCATGACCCGCCACTTCCTGACGCTCACCGATCTGAGCCGGGACGAGCTGGGCTACCTGATCCAGCGCGCCATTGAACTGAAAACCATGCTGCGTAATGGCCAGAGCCATACGCCCCTGCTGGGCAAGACCCTGGGCATGATCTTCGAGAAATCTTCCACCCGTACCCGGGTATCCTTTGAAGTGGCGATGACCCACTTCGGCGGGGCCAGCATCTTTCTGTCGCCCCGGGACACCCAGCTGGGGCGCGGCGAGCCCATTGAAGATTCCGCCCGCGTGCTGTCACGCATGGTGGATGCGGTGATGATCCGCACCTTCGACCACGCCACCGTGGAAACCTTCGCCCAGCATTCGGCGGTGCCGGTGATCAATGCGCTCACCGACGATTTCCACCCCTGCCAATTGCTGGCCGACATGCAGACCTTTGTGGAGCATCGTGGCAGCATCCAGGGCAAAAAGGTGGTCTGGGTGGGCGACGGCAATAACATGTGTGCCAGCTATATCAATGCCGCCAACCAGTTCGACTTCGAGCTGGTGATCAGCAGCCCCAACAGCTTTGAACCGGACAGCGAACTGCTCAACCGTTATCCCGAGCGGGTGCGTCTGGAAGCCGACGTGAACGAAGCCGTGAAAGGGGCGCATCTGGTCGTTACCGACGTGTGGGCCTCCATGGGGCAGGAAGACGAGCAGCAAGCCCGCCTCAATGCCTTTGAAGGCTACCAGGTGACCCCCGAGTTGATGGATCGGGCCGACCCGGACGCCCTCTTCATGCACTGCCTGCCTGCCCACCGCGGCGAGGAAGTCAGCCACGAGATGATGGACGACCCGCGCTCGGTGGTTTGGGATGAAGCGGAAAACCGTCTGCATGCCCAGAAGGCGCTGCTGGAGTTCCTGCTCACAGGCCAGCACTGATACAAACCCGTAAACCGTTGGAGTCTTGCTCGCAGGGCGAATATTTTCCGGCTTTCGCCCCGAGCCAGCCTCCAACATCTCCAGAAGGCGCAAACGCAATGAACCCGCCGTTGCTTACCCTTGAAAACCTGGCCTGCGGTTACCACCAGCAAGCCGTGGTAAAGGATCTGAGCCTGGAGCTGGCCACCGGCGAAATTGCCTGCCTGCTCGGCCCCAGCGGCTGTGGCAAAACCACCACCCTGCGCGCCATTGCCGGGCTGGAACCGGTCTCTGGTGGCAGTATCCACATCCAGGGCCGGCAGGTCTCCAGCCGCAGCCGTCAACTGCCTCCGGAACAACGGGGCCTGGGCATGGTGTTCCAGGAACATGCCCTTTTTCCCCACCTGACCGTGGCCGACAATGTGGCGTTCGGCCTGCGCAAACAGCCTCGCGCGCAACAACGCCAGCGAGTCAGCGAGTGCCTGGACCGGGTCCGGCTGGCCGGCATGGAAGACCGTTACCCCCATGAGCTGTCCGGTGGCCAGCAACAGCGGGTGGCACTGGCACGGGCACTGGCCCCCCGCCCGGCCCTGCTCCTGCTGGACGAACCTTTTGCCAGCCTGGATCTGGACCTGCGCCGGGCCCTGGCCCGTGAACTGGGCGATATTCTCCGCCAGGAAAATGTCACCACCCTGCTGGTCACCCACGATCAGGAAGAAGCCTTCGCCCTGGCCGACCGGGTCGGCGTAATGAACCAGGGACGGCTGGAACAATGGGACAGCCCGTACAATATCTACCATGCCCCGACCAACCGTTTCGTGGCGGAATTCGCCGGCTACGGTTCTTTTCTGCGCGGGGAGGTGCTCGATGAAAACACCGTCAGGACCAGCCTGGGGGAGCTCACCGGGCGCAGCAATGCTGCACTGATACCGGGCAGCCAGGTGGATGTGTTATTACGCCCGGAAGACGTGATCGCCGACGAAAGCGCACACCTGGCCTTGCCCGTGACCCGCCGCCAGTTCACCGGCGCCACCATCCTCTATCACCTGCGCGTCGGCGCCGACGAAACCCTGCTCTGCCAGACCGACAGCCACACCAATGTGGTGGAAGGCGATGTATTACACGTGCGACTGGCGACCAAACACTTGGTGGCGTTCACCGTCAGTGAACAGTGAACAGCGCGCGCGAAAGACGACCGCAATTTTAAACGCATGAGGCCGCGCCCAAAACCTGGGCGCGGCCTCATGCGTTTCAACACAAAACAAAAGTCAGGCGCGAACTATTAACTGTTCACTGTTAACTATTCACTGCCTTTTCACGCCACCCGGCTCTGATTGCGCCCCCCGGACTTGGCCTTGTACAAGCCCCGGTCCGCACGGTTGATCAGCTCGTCGATGGTTTCGTTTTCCTGGCAGGCGGCCACACCGACCGACAGGCTGACGGCGCCTGGCCCGCCTTCCTGCATAAAGCTTTCTTCGCGCCAGCGCTCGCGCAAACGCTCCGCCACCCGCAGCGCGCCGCTCTCGTCACTCTGGGGCAGAATCAGCAGAAACTCTTCCCCACCGAGACGACCGAAATAGTCACCATCCCGCATGCCCGCCAGGGCCAGCGCGGAAAACCGGCGTAACACCCGGTCTCCCCAGTCATGACCGTGACGGTCGTTGATCTGTTTAAAATGGTCCAGGTCCACATAGCAGATGGCAAAGGGCAGCCCCTTGCGGGCAAACAGCGCCCGCTGACGCTCCAGGATCTCAAGCAGGTGGCGACGATTGAACAGGCCGGTCAGATCATCCCGTATGGCCATTTCACGGACCTGCTCCACCGCCCGGGCCAGTTGATGGTTCTTGTCGGCCAAGGCGTCACGCAAACGGTTGATGCCCCCGCCGGTAATGGCAAAGCTCACCGAGATCATGGAAAACACCAGCCACTGCAAGGCTTCCACGGACAGACTCAATTGCACCCAGCGGTCGTTCATGGCCAACCACAGCATCACCGCATAGGCCGCACTGGCAAGCACCGCCACGCCGATCATTACCTTGCCGGAAAGTCGGAACGAGACCAGCAACAGGCCGGCAAAAAACAGGGTGACCACACTGAGCCGAAACTCGTCCACGTAGTAACCGGAGACCATGAATACCACCATGAAGTGCAGTACCAGCGGCAAGGACAGACTCGGTTCACTCAGACGCAGGGTCCAGCCGGTGGCAAGAAGCAGCTGGTAGGCCACCAGGGAGGCCCAGACCACGAACAGCATCAGCAGGCCCTGTTCCAGCGCCACGTCAAAATAGCCGAACTGGAAATACACCACGCATAACAAGGTATGCATGGCCATGATGGCAATGGCCGAACGGCTATGCCGCTTGAGCAAACGCTTCTCGCTGAGGGTCAGCTTTTCCGCCTGTCGCAGATCCTGATTCATTCGCTCTGCTCCACCACCAGTTTGTCGCGGCCGGACTCCTTGGCCTGATAGAGCGCCCGATCCGCACGCAGGATCACCTGCTCCGGGGTTTCTTCACGCCGGTACATGGCCAACCCCGCGGAGACCGTGACGGCGAGTCCCGGTGCCTCCTCAAAGCGCTGGCTGCGCATACCCAGCAGGATCCCCTCGGCCAGGTTACTGGCCTCATCCGGATCACTGACCGGCAAAACCAGCATGAACTCCTCTCCCCCCAGCCGGGCGGCAAAATCCTGCCCGCTCAGGTGACGGCGAGCCACCTCGGCAAAGCGCTCCAGCACCCGGTCCCCAATACGGTGTCCAAAGTCGTCATTGATACGCTTGAAATGATCCAGATCCAGATACACCACCGCCAGCTGGTAGGCGCCACGTGCCGACTGGCCACAGGCCTTGGCCAGTAACTCCATGGCATGGCGGCGCCGATAGAAGCCGGTCATCTCGTCTTTCACGGCCATATCGTGGATACGCTCAACAATGTCCGCCAGCTGCAGGTTGCGGCGACTCAACTGGGAGCGGATGGTGGAAATTTCCGAGGCCAGCAGAATCATCGCCAGCACCATGACCGAGAACAGCCCCCACTGTATCCATTCGCCCCGCAGGTCCACCACCTCCGGCCAGTAGCCGGAAACCACACCAAGAATGACCGCATAACCGAATACGCAATAACCGGCCAGCCAGGCGAACTGTCGGAATGACGCCTGCAGCACTCCCATCTGGACAATGGCAAAGAAAATCATCATCACGCACAGGCGCACCTGGTCCACCACCAGGGCAGTCAGCAGAATCCCGGTGGTGGACCAGACCATCAGCGGCATGATCATGGAAGGTTCGGAAAGCCGGCGATTCAACCCCAGCAGCATGAACAGGACGAAGCCCAGATGCCCCACCCAAATGGCAGCGAACATGCCGTAAAAAAGGGCGGAACCGCCGCGGAAGAAATCCAGCTGCAGGGCAATCCAGCACAGCAGGGTGTGGGCGCTTCCCCCGGCCAGGATGGCAAACAGCACCCGGCGCAGTCTCTGGGACTGCAGGGCTGCAGGATTGAGCGTTAATGATTGATCCATGCCGGATTCCCGATCCGGTGCAGCCATTCCCACCAGCAGCCGCACCCAATGGTAGTCATTTAGTATTATTGTTGTGTGAACTCTAACCCTAAATGTCTACCGCGTCACAGTTTTCATCCCTGAAACCGGACCGTCCATCACCGTGCCAATGAAAAAAGTGGCACAGAAGTCCCTGATTTTTCGGGCATTACCCTTGCAGCCTATTCACCGACCGGGCTCTGACAGACCCGGGCCACTGCTTCCCGCCATCCCTGATAGCGGCGTTGGCGCTCGTGATCTTCCAACAGTGGTGAGAATTCCCGCTCGCAGCGCCATTGCTCGGCCACGGCGTCCAGTGAGTCGTACAGACCCACGCCCAGCCCTGCCAAGTAGGCCGCGCCCAGGGCGGTGGTTTCGGTGACCATGGGACGGTCCACGCACACTCCCAACACGTCAGCCAGGGTCTGGCTGAGCCAGTTATTGACCACCATGCCGCCATCTACCCGCAAGGTGGTGGGCCGGGTACCGCAGTCCGCCGCCATGGCATCCAGCAGGTCCCGGGACTGATAGCACACCGCCTCCAGCCCCGCCGTTACCACTTCGGCAATGCCGGTGTCACGGGTCAACCCCAGCAGGGCACCGCGGGCGTGGGGATCCCACCAGGGAGCACCGAGACCGGTAAAGGCCGGTACCAGATAGACGCCACCGGCAGAGCCGGCGCGGCGGGCCAGTGCCTCGGTTTCACTGGCATCACGAATCAGATTGAGGCCATCGCGCAACCACTGGATGGCGGCCCCCGCTACAAAGATGGAGCCTTCCAGCGCATAGGTGGTTTTGCCATTGAGCCGGTAGCCCACGGTGGTAAGCAGACGATTATGGGACACCACCGCCTCGCCGGTATTCATCACCATGAAACAGCCGGTGCCATAGGTACTTTTCACCATCCCTGGCTGAAAACAGGCCTGCCCCACCAGTGCCGCCTGCTGGTCCCCGGCAATGCCGGCCACCGGCACCGCGGCGCCCAGCAGTTCAGGGCACGTGGAACCGAACTCACCGGCACTGTCTCGCACCTCCGGCAGTACGGCGGCTGGAATAGCGAACAACTCCAGCAAGGCCGAGTCCCAGGCCTGTTCGTGGATATTGAACAACAGGGTGCGCGAGGCATTGGTGGCATCGGTGGCGTGGACCTTGCCACGGGTGAGTTGCCAGAGCAGCCAGCAATCGATGGTGCCGAACGCCAGCTCGCCGGCTTCGGCACGCTGGCGGGCGCCGGGCACATTATCCAGCAACCAGGCCAGCTTGGTGGCCGAAAAGTACGGATCCAGCAACAATCCGGTCTTGCTGCGAACCGTATCTTCATGGCCGGCATCACGCAGGCGCTGGCAGTACTCTGCCGTGCGCCGGTCTTGCCAGACAATCGCTCTGGCCAGCGGATCACCGGTCTGGCGATCCCACAGCACCGTCGTTTCACGCTGGTTGGTAATACCAACAGCCGCCAGCTGCTGGGCTTCCACACGGGCATTTCTCAGGGCCTGCTGGCAGAGCGCCAGGGTATCCTTCCAGATTTCCAGGGCATCGTGCTCTACCCAGCCATCCTGAGGAAAATGCTGGCGGAACTCTTTCTGTGCCTGCCCACAGGCCCGCCCACTGGCATCAAAAACAATGGCGCGGGAACTGGTGGTGCCCTGGTCGATGGAAAGGATGTATGACATGGCTCGGCTAACCCTGTTATCAGAATTGGAGGCTGGATCAGTCAGACGCTGCGTGGAGGCGCCAGGAACCGTATTTTACATGATGGCGCGATGGCAGATTGAACGATAACGGACAACACGATGGACCTTATCGGCGATTTAAGAGCTTCTAAACCCACCCTACGATGCTGCCGGGTTGTCGACATCTGTTGCGCTTTGGAAACCCTGATCGCCCTTCGGTCGATATCCGCGCAAGCGCGGTTCGCCCCTCAAGCAGTTTATTCGCTTCGCTCACCCTTCGGGCCGCACGGAACTACCTGCGCTACTCCGCTACACTCCGTTCCTACAGCGACTTCGAAGAAAGCTTGCAGCTTAATTAACCCGCCCCAGCACATGCTGGCCCTGTTGGTGGCGCGGCAGAATGACGGTAAATCGGGCGCCGCCCATGGGGCTTTCATCCACGCGGATATCTCCACCATGCCAATCCACAATCCGTTTCACAATGGACAAGCCAAGACCATAGCCACCACTGGCACGATGGCGACTCTTGTCCAGCCGGGCGAAGGGTTTAAACACACGCTCGCGCTCGTGCTCGGGAATGCCGGGACCATTGTCATCCACATGGATCACCACCTGGCTTTCAGTCCCCTCAACCACCATCACGATCCGCGAGCCGGCATAGCGCAGGGCATTGGTTACCAGATTCTGTAGTACCCGGTGCAGGTAGCGTTCTTCCGCTTCCACTTCCAGGGTGGGCTGCCCGCACTCCACACTGATAACGGTATCACCACGAATGGTTTCCAGTTCGTCACGCAGCTGCTCGCAGAGCTCCCCCACCAGGACCGGCTTGAATTCAATATTGGGGGTGCCCTGTTCCAGGCGGGCGTAGGTCAGAATTTCATCGATCAATTGATCCAGCTGCTCGATATCATGGTCCAGGGCATTGAGTTTTTCCCGGCGCAATTCCGCCGACTCGATATCCGCCAGCATCTCCAGACCGAAACGCAGCCGCGCCACCGGGGTGCGCAGTTCATGGCTCACCGCCCGGGTCATCTCCCGCTGGGACTCAATCAGTCGGCGGATGTGGGCGGTCATGCCATTAAAGGTGGCCGCCACCTGGCCGATGGCATCGTTGCCTTCAATATTGGCGTAGGCCCCCAGATCACCACTGCCCAGTTGACTCACCGCCTGGTCGAGCTGCTTGAGGCGCCGTTGCAACGGGCTTACCTGCAGATAGGTGGCCAGCGCCACTGCCAACAGGCTGAGGGCCCCGGCCACCAGCAGCAATTCCATGGGGAACTGGTCGAACAGACTGAGGGGGCCGATCACCAGCAGTTTGCCGGTCTGCGCCACCGGAGCATAAATGCGGATACTGGAGTTGTTACGGGTACTGTCATCCAGACCGATAACCACTTCGCGACGATTGAGCCGCTGCTCCTGTTCCGGGTCCAGGGATACTTGGTCCCGTGGCACAAGATTGAGGGGGAAGCCGAAATGCTGCTGGAGCCGGCCCAGGGCCTGCTCCCATTCGTCTTCGGGGAAGTGGGAAAGATGGTTCAACACCAGCACGGCGGTGGCCCGGGCCTGCTGCTCGGACACCTTGGTCATGCGGGTGGTGATGTATTCGGATTCTCCGGGCAACTGAAAAAGGATATCGGCGTAGCCTTCCTTATCATTCAGACGCATCACCACCAGGCCGTCTTCCAGATGCAACGTCTCCCGGTAGCCCAGTTCCAGCTCGTTGGCAGACTGTAGCTGGATCTCCGCACTGAACAGCTTGCTGAGCACCTGGCTCCAGCGGTCACGCTCCCCGGGCTCATAGCGTTGGTAGCCTTCCGCCATCAGGTAGAAGGTACCCCGCGCCATTTCCTCCCGGTAAATATCCGAGCGGTAGCTGTTAACCAGCTGCACGGCGGCATAGGTGATGGCGCCGATAAAACACAGCGCCAGCAACAAGCCCCCGTAGAGCCTCAGGAAAATACTATTCAAGCGTCACCCAGCGTCACGCCGCGGCACAGAAACGCTCAGGCCGCGCCGATTTCCTTGACGAACAGATAGCCCTTGGAGCGCACCGTCTTGATACGCTTGGGATTTTCCGGATCGTCCCCCACCTTGGGACGAATCCGGGAAATGCGCACATCAATCGAGCGGTCCTGCCCGTCGTACTGAATACCGCGCAGCTTCTCGAAAATGGTTTCCCGGGACAGCACCGTGCCCGCATTGGACGCCAGCAACCAGAGCAGGTCGTATTCCGCACTGGTCAGATCCACGGATTCCCCGGCCAGGGTCACTTCCCGGGCGGAGTTATCGATCACCAGGGCACCAAATTCCAGCCGGGCCGGTGAGCTGTCCCGTTCGCTGTCGGTTTCCACCCGGCGCAGCAGGGCGCGGATACGTGCCAGCAACACCCGGGGTTTCACCGGTTTGGCCACATAGTCATCGGCCCCCATCTCCAGGCCCAGTACCTGATCCATATCATCGGTGCGGGCGGTGAGCATGAGAATGGGATTCTTGTAGGCGCTGCGAACCTCGCGGCAGACGGTCAGACCGTCGGCTCCGGGCAACATCAAATCCAGGACCACCAGATCCGGTTGCTCGGCACGAATGCGACGGATAGCTTCTTCGCCATCACTGACTACCGTCACATTGAGACCATTGGTTTGCAGATATTCACAGGTAAGATCGGCAAGTCTTTCGTCGTCTTCCACGATCATGATGGCTGGCGGGTTATCCTGCACCGTTGTCATCCCGTCCTTATCCTTTTTCACTTCGTATCATTATTGTCGTTGGTACACAGAGCCCAAGGCGGCAAACTGTAACAAACGTATCCCTATCAGGTGTTTATACGCATAGACACTGTCCACGGCAACCTTACTGATACCAAAGGTACATTGAAGCTGCTTCACGGGGTATTTTTTTCCGTTGACAAACACAATATCTAGTACCGCCCTGCCCCGCAAAAGTGCAACCCAAATGCACCCACAGTGGTCCACAACTTATCCACAAAATTTCCCCAGGCGAAGTGCTTGCAAATCCATAGACACAACTATAACTTGTACTGAAGTCGGGCGGCGACCCCAACATATTGGGTTTTTGTAAAATCGCTGCCACCCCGGGATAACCGCATCCAGCGTACCGAAAAATACAGCCACATCAGCCATTTAGGGCTTTTCTGGCGACCAGGGGCAAGTACATCGTCATGGACAAGACACAAGATATAGTGGTCCACACCCAAATCAGACCACCAGGCACCACCCAACACGGATTTTACTGCGCCACGGCCTGACCGCTGTGGCGTTTTGCGTGGTGAGCCCTACGCGGCATCAGACCACGCCGGCACCACCACCACACAAACCGACAACAGACAGAACAGCACAAACAACGGAGAGCGCACCATGCAGACGGATATGAGCCAAAACCCCAACCAGACCGGCTCCCCGGCAAGCGGCGAGAGCGACCAGGACCAGTCCATCGCCAGCACCGCCCCCGGTCAGCTGCGCGTTATCAAACGCAACGGCAAAGTGGTGGGCTACGATGACGACAAGATCACCGTGGCCATCAGCAAGGCGTTTCTGGCGGTAGAGGGCGGCACGGCAGCCGCCTCTTCCCGTATCCATGAAACCGTGGCGCGCCTCACCGAGCAGGTCACTGCCACCTTCAAGCGTCGCATGCCCTCCGGCGGCACCATCCACATCGAGGAAATCCAGGACCAGGTAGAACTGGCCCTGATGCGTAACGGTGAGCAGAAAGTGGCCCGCGATTACGTGCTGTACCGTGAGCGCCAGGCGGCCAAGCGTGCCGAGCAAAATCACAACCTGCCCGAACCCACCCACCAGGTGGACATGACCGTCACCATGGAAGACGGCAGCAAGGCTCCCCTGGACATGGCGCGCCTGGAACATCTGATCCGTTCTGCCTGCTCCGGCCTGGACGATGTGAGCGCCGACAAGATCATCACCGAAACGGTGAAAAACCTGTACGACGGTGTCTCCATTCATGACGTGAACACCTCCATGGTGATCACCGCCCGCACCATGATCGAAGTGGAGCCCAACTACTCCCAGGTCACCGCTCGCCTGCTGATGGACAAGATCCGCGCCGAAGCCCTGCAGTATCTGGGCGTGGCCGAGCGTGCCAGCCACGAGGAAATGAACGCCCTGTACAGCGATGCCCTCAAGGCCTACATCACCAAAGGTATCGAACTGGAGCTGCTGTCTCCGGTGCTGGGCGAATTCGACCTGGAAAAGCTGGGCGCCGCCATCAATGGTGATCGTGATCTGCAGTTCTCCTACCTGGGCCTGCAGACCCTGTATGACCGTTACTTCATCCATCACAACGACACCCGCATCGAGCTGCCGCAGTGCTTTTTCATGCGTGTGGCCATGGGCCTGGCCGTGGAAGAGGACAACCGGGAAGAACGCGCCATCGAGTTCTACAACCTGCTGTCCAGCTTCGACTACATGAGCTCCACGCCGACCCTGTTCAACGCCGGCACCCTGCGCCCGCAGCTGTCCAGCTGCTACCTGACCACCGTGCCTGATGATCTGCACGGCATTTATGGCGCCATCCAGGACAATGCCATGCTGTCCAAATTTGCCGGCGGCCTGGGTAACGACTGGACGCCGGTACGTGCACTGGGCGCCTATATCAAGGGCACCAACGGCCGCTCCCAGGGCGTGGTACCGTTCCTGAAAGTGGTCAACGATACTGCCGTGGCCGTGAACCAGGGTGGCAAGCGCAAAGGCGCGGTCTGTGCCTACCTGGAAACCTGGCACCTGGATATCGAGGAATTCCTGGAGCTGCGCAAGAACACCGGTGACGACCGCCGTCGTACCCACGACATGAACAGCGCCAACTGGATTCCCGACCTGTTCATGAAGCGCGTCATCAACGAGGAAGACTGGACCCTGTTCAGCCCCAACGATGCCCCGGACCTGCACGACCTGTACGGCGAAGCCTTCGAAAAGGCCTACCTGGCCTATGAAGAGAAAACCCGTAACGGGGAAATGAAGCTGTTCAAGCGGGTTCCCGCCATCAACCTGTGGCGCAAGATGCTGTCCATGCTGTTCGAGACAGGCCACCCCTGGTTCACCTTCAAGGATCCGTGCAACCTGCGCAGCCCGCAGCAGCACGTGGGTGTGGTGCACTCCTCCAACCTGTGCACCGAGATCACCCTGAACACCAACAAGGAAGAAATCGCCGTGTGCAACCTGGGTTCCGTGAACCTGGCCCAGCACGTGGACGCGAACGGTCTCGACACCGACAAACTGCAGCGCACCATTAATACCGCCGTGCGCATGCTCGACAACGTGATCGACATCAACTACTACAGCGTGCCCCAGGCCGAGCGTTCCAACATGAAGCACCGCCCGGTGGGTCTGGGCATCATGGGCTTCCAGGACGCGCTCTATAAGCAGGGCATCAGCTACGCCTCCGAAGGCGCCGTGCAGTTTGCCGACAACTCCATGGAAGCAGTGAGCTACTACGCCATCCAGGCCTCCGCCAAACTGGCCGAAGAACGCGGTGCCTACCAGACCTTCGAAGGATCCCTGTGGAGCCAGGGCGTACTGCCCATCGACTCCATCGACATCCTGGTCAAGCAGCGTGGCGAAGACTACTGCAAGGTGGATCGCAGCCAGACCCTGGATTGGAACAGCGTGCGCGAGATGGCGAAGAAAGGCATGCGTAACTCCAACGTGATGGCCATCGCCCCCACCGCCACCATTGCCAACATCACCGGTGTTTCACAGTCCATTGAGCCGACTTATCAGAACCTGTACGTGAAATCGAACCTGTCCGGCGAATTCACCGTGGTGAACCCCTACCTGGTCAACGCCCTGAAAGAGCGTGGCCTGTGGGATAACGTGATGGTCAATGATCTGAAGTACTACGACGGTTCCGTGCAACCCATCGAGCGCATGCCGGCGGACCTGAAAGAACAGTTCCGTACTGCCTTCGAAGTGGAACCGCGCTGGTTGGTGGAAGCCGCCAGCCGTCGCCAGAAGTGGATTGATCAGGCCCAGTCACTGAACCTGTACATTGCCGAAGCCAACGGCAAGAAACTGGACGTGACCTACAAGATGGCCTGGTTGCTGGGTCTGAAGACCACCTACTACCTGCGCGCCATCGGTGCCACCCAGACGGAAAAATCCACCATCAATGATGGCAAGCTCAACCGGGTCTCCTCCAAGGTGGAAGAGACCGCCGAGTTTGGCCAGGCCGCCGATGTACCACAGGCCTGCTCCATTGATGACCCGGATTGCGAGGCTTGCCAGTAAGCGCTGCCGGAAATGGGTCGGACGTCCGGAATCGGACGTCTGACGACAAAAGATAAATGCGTCCGACGTCAGACTTCTGACGTCCGACCCACCAAAGAATACGCAAGCGGTGATCAACACCACCAAACTTGTAAGCACGGAATGGAGAGAGCACATGCTGAACTGGGACGAATTTAATGCGCAAGAGACGCCTGTCGCCAAACAACAGCCCAAAGCCCCAACGCCGCCGCAACCTGAGACGGTATCTGACCAAGCGGCACCTCAAGCTCAAACATCGGCAGCGGGAAGTGCGCCGATTACTGGAGGAGCCGATGAGCAGCGACAAGGACGAACAGAACGAGCCACCACAGACGCCGTAGCCCGCGCCCGCGATACCGTGGCGAAAATGGATATCAGCGAAGGGGTTGCCGAGCTGGAAGGCACCGCCGGTCGTGTGGAAGTGGACGACAAGCGCATGATCAACTGCCGCGCCGACCTGAATCAGCTGGTACCGTTCAAGTACGACTGGGCCTGGCAGAAATACCTGGATGGCTGTGCCAACCACTGGATGCCCCAGGAAGTGAACATGAACGCCGACCTGGCGTTGTGGAAAAAGGCCGACGGTCTCACCGACGACGAGCGTCGCATCGTCAAGCGTAACCTGGGTTTCTTCTCCACCGCCGATTCCCTGGTCGCCAACAACCTGGTGCTGGCCATCTACCGCCTGATCACCAACCCGGAGTGCCGCCAGTACATCCTGCGTCAGTCCTTTGAAGAGGCGATTCATACCCACGCCTACCAGTACTGCATTGAATCCCTGGGCATGGACGAAGGCGAAATCTTCAACATGTATCAGGAGATTCCCTCAGTGGCCAAGAAGGCCCAGTGGGGTATCCAGTACACCCGCGACCTGTCCGATCCGGAATTCACCACCGGCACCGTGGAAACCGACAAGGCACTGCTGGAAAACCTGATCGCCTTCTACTGCGTACTGGAAGGCATCTTCTTCTACTGCGGCTTCACCCAGATCCTGTCCATGGGTCGCCGTAACAAGATGACCGGCGTGGCCGAGCAGTTCCAGTACATCCTGCGTGACGAATCCATGCACGTGAACTTCGGCGTGGACGTGATCAACCAGATCAAACTGGAAAACCCGCACCTGTGGGATTCCCAGATGCGTGACAAGGCTACCCAGATGATCCTGGAAGGCACCGAGCTGGAAATCCAGTATGCCCGCGATACCATGCCCCGCGGTGTGCTCGGCATGAACGCCGCCATGATGGAAGAGTACCTGCAGTTCATCGCCAACCGTCGCCTGGTCCAGCTGGGCCTGCCGGAGCAGTTCAAAGGCGTGAACAACCCCTTCCCGTGGATGAGCGAAATCATGGACCTGCGCAAGGAGAAGAATTTCTTTGAAACGCGGGTGACCGAGTATCAGGTCGGTGGTGCGCTGAGCTGGGATTAAGACGAGAAATCAAGGGCGCTTCGGCGCCCTTTTTTGTTGGGAGGCCTCACGTCCCCCTAAAAAGTTCCAAGCCGGCGAATAGTTCCTCAACACTTGGTAGCAACCACGCACTCAAACAACCTGTATATTGAATAAACCATCAATAAATTACATGTCCGTAAAATCTATTTACCTAGACTGGAATGTCTATGTTCGTCTGTTAGGCGGCGACTACTCGGATCTCGCCAATTCACTAAACCATGCTAAATCATCAGGGATAGTTATTCCTTTCAGTGCGGTCCACATCAACGAAGCCACCAACATTCGTAGCCAGAAAGAAATCTCAACAAGGTTAAATTTTATCAGCAAGCTCTCAAACCAAATTTACTTCGAAAATTCAATAACTAATACTGGGCTTGTTACCAAATCCCCATTGTCCGTCTATAACACTGTAAGAAGCACATCGAAAGCCGAAGCAATAATGAAGGCGCTTGGCAACACAATCACAAGGCCGTTGCTGATGACCATTAGGCCGTTATTGGGACTAGACCCTCGCCATCTCAACAATATAGACCCTGAGAAGATATGGGATGAAATTGACAGAGCCATCCTAAGCAGCAAAGCTTCCAACAAACTTCCTCCCCAGTTCAGAGAGTCCCCAGCGTTAAGTCTAGCCAGGCTAGTACTACAATATTCCAATCAAAGGCCTAATTATGTGAGTCAATTTCGGAGGAGCAAAAACCAACCAATCAGCAGACAAGACACAATGGTTTCGATCTTATATTCACTTCTGGAATCGTTTGGATATCACCCAGAGAAAAAGAAGATCTTTGAAAGAGCAAGCAGGTTCAATGATGCGTTGCACTGCTTCTATGGAATACACTCAGAAATATGCATTTCGGAGGATAATGGGTTCAGAATGAAATCCAAGGCAATTGCTTCACTCTTGGGTAACCAGACTGAATTCGTACATCCCAATGCTGCAAGCCAAGCGATATCAGGACTTATTTGAGTGACCACCCACAAATGGCGCTCCTGATCACCTGCCCTTCTCCCGCTCAGGCTCACCAGGCTTCACCGGCGCCAGCGACACCACAACTGGCCAGCAGGACAAAACCGTTAACGAAATAACAACGACCACCTGTCCTGAGTGGCGAAACTTTCACCAACCCCGGAGATTTCCCGTTTGTTTTGTGCCGGCATCGTTGGCAACATGGAGTAGAGTCTGAACAGGGCAACACAGGCTCATCCCAACTGCAGGAGGCTTCGCATGAGCGATTACGACGACAGAGATGATTACCAGCAAGAAGCCGAAGACCTGTTGGAAACGATTGAACAGGTAGAAGAAACCCTGACAGTCATGTCCAAGGTGGTCGGGCAGCTGAAAGAACAGGTGGCCTCACACCTGGACCCGTACACGGTTGAAATGAGCGCCGAGGAATTCCTGGAACAGTGCGAGAACCTGGAAGGGACCTGGCACTAGTTCCACTCAGCCTGAAGTGACAGGGGCCGCATCGATGGCCCCACTCACCCCCCTACTCCGCGATCCTTTCCGGATAACGGCGTACCCCATCCACCCAGGTTCCTCGCACCTGGATAGACGACCAGTCACCGATAAATTCCCGCGGATCACGATCCAGCCAGACCAGGTCCGCGCGCATGCCGGTACGCAATTGCCCGACCCGATCGTCCACACCCAACTGCCTGGCGGCATCCACGGTCACCGCCTGCAGAGCCCGTTCCACGGAAATCGCCTGCTGCGACCCCAGCAAGTCGCCGGAGGCGGTGCGCCGCTCGACCGCATTCCAGACCAGCTGCAACGGTTGAAACGGCACCACCGGTGAGTCCGCGTGCAGGGTAAAACGCAGCCCCTGCTCGGCGGCTTCCGCCAGCGGGCTGATCCGGGAAGCCCGCTCCGGCCCCAGGAAAAGATCCCGGTGGCGATCACCCCAGTAGTACACATGGTTATTGAAGAACGACGGAATCACATCCAGCGCCTGCATGCGGGCCAACTGGTCCCGGGTGGCCATCTGTGCATGAATCAACACCGGCTGCACTGCCACTTCCGGGCACTGCTGACGCGCTTGCGCCACCGCGTCCAGGCTCATGGTAATGGCCGCATCGCCATTGGCATGGATCGCGGTCTGCCTGCCGGCACAGTGGAACTGCACCACCTGCCGGGCAAGCTGCTGTGGAGACTGATTGGGAAAGCCCAGGTATTCCGGCGGATGATCGTCGGGCACCCTGTAATAGGGTTCCTCCAGAAAGCCGGTATAGCCCTGCAGGGAACCATCACTGACCAGTTTCACCGGCCCCAGATGGATCCGCTCCCCCTCCGGCAGAGTCCACTGGCCGTCCTTGCGTGCTTCCTCCGCAGCGGCTCCCGGCCAGACGCTCAGTCGCAAGGGAATCAACCCGAACCGTAATGCGGGTACCAGCGACTTGATGGTGGTGGTATCAGCCAGGCCATTCTGGGCGAAGGTAATTCCCCGCGACAGATACAACCGGGACGCCCGGCGCATGACCCGGTAGCCGTCAATGGCTGACAGTTTCAGGATATTGGCACGGACAGGATTAAACGCGGTTTCCGCCAACAGACCATTGAGGCGGCCGTCATCATCACGGCCATAATAACCGCCGGGTGGATCCTCAACATTCTCACTGATGGACATGGCCTTCAGGGCCGCCGAATTGACGACGCCCAAATGGCCGGAAATATGCAGCACCATGATCGGCCGGGTGTCGCTGATCGTGTCCAGCTCGGCCCGGGTGGGATAACGCTGATCACTCACGGTGGTATCGTCAAATCCGTAGGCCAGCAGCGCCCCGTCAAGACGTCGCTGAGACAGGGTGCGCAGCCGTTCCAGCAGGGTGGCGATACTGTCCAGGTCACCAATCGGCGGACTGTTGGCATCCACCGCCACCGCCGACAACCCTTCGCCCGGGAAGTGGCCGTGGGCCTCGATAAAGCCGGGCATCAGCACCCCGCCTTGCAAATCGACCACACGCACATCGCGACTGACCTGATCACGCAAGGTATCACTGGCGCCAAGGGCAACAATCTCACCGCGCTTGACCAACATGGCATCCGCACGGGGATTGCCCGGGTCCATGGTCAGGATGGTACCGTTGGTGAACAGCTGCACAGGCGGCGGCGGCGGATTGAACCAGCGATGCACTCCCGCCACGGCCACCACCAGCAGCGCAAGCAGGGACAACGCACCGATAATCCAGACTTTTTTCATAGTGATCGCTCCTTTGCGCTGACTCTGCCGTGAGCTGACGGCAGCCTCAAGCGCGAATATCACATTTGTTAATGAAACAGATCAGATTACCGCATACCTGTTCCGGGCCCGGGCGCGCTATAGTGAAGCTCGCCATGCAGCTGGCGCACTAATTTAAGGCAATTTTCCTGCACCAGCATGAGGAAAATGCGGCACCATCCTTGCATTAACCGCGGTGAATTTTGACAGCCACGCATCGTGGACTCCCGCTGGGAATCGAAATCCATAGCGGGATCAACTGGAGACAACGCACCATGAAAGCATCAGATTTGTTCGTTCGCGCCCTGGAAGCTGAAGGGGTGGAGCATGTCTTCGCCATTCCCGGTGAAGAAAACCTGGACCTGCTGGAGTCCCTGCGCGGCTCGAAAATCAAACTGGTGATCACCCGTCACGAGCAGGCCGCCGGCTTTATGGCCTCCACTTATGGGCGCCTCACCGGCAAGGCCGGTGTCTGTATGTCCACCCTGGGTCCCGGCGCCACCAACTTCGTGACCGCCGCCGCCTACGCCCAGCTGGGCGCCATGCCCATGGTCATGATCACCGGCCAGAAGCCGATCAAGACCAGCAAACAGGGGCAATTCCAGATCATCGATGTGGTCGACATGATGCGCCCGCTCACCAAGTTCACCAAACAGGTAGTCAGCGGCGACAGCATCCCCACCCGCATCCGCGAGGCCTTCCGCCTGGCCCAGGAAGAGCGCCCCGGCGCCACCCACCTGGAGCTGCCGGAAGATATCGCCCGCGAACACTCCACCATGCCGGTCACCGAGCCCAGCGCCACCCGCCGCCCGATCGCCGAAAACAAGGCCATCTGCAAGGCCATCGAAGCGATCCAGGGTGCCCGCAAGCCGCTACTGCTGGCTGGCGCCGGCGCCAACCGCAAGCTGACCAGCAAGATGCTGCGCCAGTTCGTGGAAAAGCTGGGCATTCCAGTAATCACCACCCAGATGGGCAAAGGCGTGGTCGACGAAACCGGCCCGCACTTCCTGGGTAACACAGCCCTGTCCGACGGCGACTTCGTACATCGCGCCATTGACCAGGCCGACCTGATCATCAATGTGGGCCACGACGTGGTGGAAAAACCGCCGTTCTTCATGCGCCCCGGCGGTGCTGAAGTGGTTCACATCAACTTCAACTCTGCCCAGGTGGACCCGGTGTACTTCCCGCAGATTGAAGTGGTGGGCGACATCGCCAACAGCCTGTGGCAGCTCAAGGAACGTCTGGATCCCCAGGAGCACTGGAGCTTCTCCGACTTCCACCGCATCCGCGATGCCCTGCAGAAACACATCCGCGAAGGTATCCAGGACGACAGCTTCCCAATCCGCCCGCAACGACTGGTGGACGAGATCCGCAAAATCATGCCGGAGGATGGCATCCTCACCCTGGATAACGGCATGTACAAGATCTGGTTCGCCCGCAACTATCCGGCCAGCAAACCCAACACCGTACTGCTGGATAACGCCCTGGCCACCATGGGCGCCGGTCTGCCCTCCGGCATGGCCGCCAAGATGGTCTACCCGGACCGCCGCGTGATGGCCATCGTCGGTGACGGCGGCTTCATGATGAACAGCCAGGAACTGGAAACCGCCGTGCGCCTGAAGCTGGATCTGGTGGTACTGATCCTGCGCGATGATGGCTACGGCATGATCAAGTGGAAACAGAACGACATGGATTTCCAGGACTTCGGCCTGGACTTCGGCAACCCGGATTTCGTCGACTATGCCCGCTCCTATGGCGCCTATGGCCATCGTGTGGAATCCACCGCCGGCCTGGCGCCGCTGGTGGAAGAGTGCTACCAGACCGGCGGCGTCCACGTCATCGACTGCCGGGTAAACTACACGGACAACAACCGGATTCTCAATCAGGAAATTCGGGAGTTGAGCAGCAAGTTGTGACCAAAGCCCGGACGATGCGGCCAAACGTCACCGTCCGGGATTTTGATTTAAGCGTGGGATGTCCGACGTCTGACATCCGACGCCAAACAAACAGCACCCAACCTCATGGCCCACTGAAACGCCTTAAGGAACCGACATGCTAAAAGACGCCTACCCCTATTACCTGGCCAACGAAGCGGTCTTCGCCAACCAGGATCTGGATGTCACCGACAAGTACAGCGGTGAGGTAGCCACCCGGGTGGCCATGGCCGATGCGGCCACCATTGATAAAGCCATCGACGCCGCCGACAAGGCCGCCGCCGCCATGGCAAAACTGGCCCCCTACGAGCGCCAGGCGATTCTCTACCACTGCGTGAAACGCTTTGAAGAGCGCTACGACGAACTGGCCCTGGCCCTGTGTATCGAAGCGGGCAAACCGATCAAGGATGCCCGCGGCGAAGTGGGTCGACTGATCGACACCTTCCGGGTAGCCGCCGAAGAAGCCGTGCGCATCGATGGCGAGATGCCCAACCTGGAAATCTCCGCCCGCGCCAAGGGCTACCGGGGCATGGTCAAGCGTGTGCCCATCGGGCCGTGCTCCTTTATTTCCCCATTCAATTTCCCGCTGAACCTGGCCGCTCACAAGGTCGCCCCGGCCATCGCCGCCGGTTGTCCCTTTGTGCTGAAACCGGCCAGCCGCACCCCCATCGGCGCCATCATCATCGGGGAAGTGCTGGCGGAAACCGATCTGCCCAAGGGCGCGTTTTCCATTTTGCCCTGTCATCGCGAAGGCGCCGACCTGTTCACCACCGACGAGCGTTTCAAGCTGCTCAGCTTCACCGGCAGCCCGGACGTGGGCTGGGACCTGAAAGCCCGTGCCGGCAAAAAACCGGTGATCCTGGAACTGGGCGGCAATGCGGCGGTGATCGTGGATGAGGATGCGGACCTGAACGATGCCGTGGAACGTATTGTCTTCGGTGCCTTCTATCAGTCCGGCCAGAGCTGTATCGGCGTCCAGCGCATCCTGATTCACGATGCCATCTACGACGAACTGAAAGCCCGGCTGGTGGAAAAAACCGCCGCCCTGAAAATGGGCGATCCGAAGGACGAAGGCACCTTTATCGGCCCGGTGATCTCCGAAGGCGAAGCCAAACGTCTGGAAAACTGGATCAACGAAGCCGTGGATGCCGGTGCCACCCTGCTGGTGGGCGGCAAGCGCAACGGCGCCATGCTGGAAGCCACCCTGCTGGAGAATGCCCCTCAGGGCACCAACATCGTGGAAGAGGAAGCCTTTGGCCCGGTGGCCGTGGTCAGCCGCTTCAGCGATTTCGACGACGCCCTGAACACCGTCAACGATTCCAAGTTCGGCCTGCAGGCCGGCATCTTCACCCGCGACCTGTACAAGGCCCAGAAAGCCTGGGACGAGCTGGAAGTGGGCGGCGTGGTAATCGGCGACGTGCCCAGCTGGCGGGTGGACAACATGCCCTATGGCGGCGTGAAGGATTCCGGCCTGGGTCGCGAAGGGATCCGTTGGGCCATCAACGACATGACCGAAGAACGGCTGCTGGTGATTCGCACCCCGCAGTCCTGACACTTACCTCCCTGCGGACCAGGGAGCACGGGCCCGTCATCGAGAGGTGGGGGCCCGTTTTTCATTCCCCTATGCCTTCCTGTCAAGGCGCTAGCGGCTGTTGTCATAAGCACAAGCTTGGTAACACAAGCCGGTATTCACAGACCAATCACGCTCTGTTTGGTACCGATCATTAGTCAAAGAATCCCGTTCATCGCCATTTTACTCCATCTTACAGGTTGGTTATTTACTAATCAGCCTCCCCACATCATTGTCTCGATACGCAGAAACTGCGACATGCGTCACAAAATTCATATGCAATAATCCGGTCCCAGACCGGCCAGGAGACTCACGATGAAGAAACTTCTCACTGCTTCTGCCATGACCGCGGCACTATTCGGTGCTCCCCTGGCCAGCCAGGCGGCCACGGAAACTGACACCTTCGATGTCCTGCTCACGCTGCTTGCTTCTTGCACCATTGATCAAGCCACAAATATGGATTTCGGTACCCGGACCGAAGCCGCTGTGAACGCTGGCGGCATCACCTCCACCAGCACCATCAGCGTGACCTGCTCCAACGGCACTGGCTTCGACATCGGCCTGAGCGGCACCAATGGCAGCCGCAACATGACCAGCGCCAACGGTTCATCGGTCGCCTACGAACTCTATCAGCCGGACAACAGTACGGCCTGGGAAAGCGGCGCACCCGCCGTGGAAGTGTCCGATATCGGTGACAGCACCCAGCAGGATTTCACTGTGAACGGCCTGATTCCTGCCCAGACAGCCACCATTGACGCAGCCGACAACATTGACGGCGATACCGGTGTCGATCTGAGTGACACCGTGACCGTGACCGTCACATTCTGATCCGCATAACCACTATTTACCGCCCCCGCTGTGGGGCGGACAGGATCGGGGATGCATTTGCGTGAAGCCATCATCCGCGTCAATACGCCGCCTGCCAGACACTCGGGAGCCCTGTGCCCGTGCCAGTCTGCTGGCGGTGTTTTTGTGTTACGCCGGATCGGTCCAGGGCCAGGAACCCCAGCTCGCTGACGCCGGGGAGGCACCGCAAAACCGGGTATCCTTGAACCAGAGTCTGTCGCAATCAGACATTGCTCGCCTTCGCGCCCAGGCCAGCGGCAAAAGCAACGCCGCCTACATTGCCTACCCGCAACTGATCCTCAACGGTTCCGCCACCCCGCACATGCTGCCCACCCAGGTGTATGGCCAGGAGCTGGCGGTGGAGACCCGGGAACTGGAAAAAATCGGTGTTCAGTTCCCGACCCCGCCCCAGGCCCAATGGCAAACCCTCAACGAACTGGGTATCGCGGGCCGTTATGACAATAACGCCCAACAGATCAATCTGGTGGTGCCGGCGCAATGGCTGCCCCAACAATCTCTGACCGCAGGCACATTCCAGAACAACACCCCGGTGCAACGTGGCCAGGGCGCCTTGCTGAACTACGATGCCTTCAGTACCTGGCAGGACGATGGCGAGAAAACCACCTCGGCAAGCCATGAAGCGCGCCTGTTTGGTGACTGGGGCGCCCTGAGTAGTAGCGGTGTAGTACGCTGGAATGATGCGGACCCGGATACTTCCGGGGACTATGTGCGCCTGGACAGTTTCTGGCGCTATACCAACCCGGACCGGATGCGCACCTATGTGGTCGGCGACACCCTCAGTGGTGCCCTCAGCTGGACCCCCACCGTACGACTCGGCGGGGTTCAGATCTCGCGGAATTTTGCATCACGGCCGGACCTGATCACCTTCCCGCTGCCGCAAATCAGCGGTTCTGCCACACTGCCCTCCGCCCTGGAAGTCTTCGTCAACGACTTGCGCCTGACCGAACAGGATGTTCAGCCGGGCCCGTTTCTGCTGGAAACCTCCCCTCGGCTCACCGGCCTGGGGGAAGTACAGGTGGTGACCACCGACACGCTGGGCCGGCAAGTCAGCCAGACCGTTCCCTTCTACGTGAGCCCGCAACTGTTGCGTGAGGGATATTGGGACTATTCCGCCACGGTCGGCGCCCCCCGACGTTTCTACAGCGCCCGCTCCAACGATTACGATGACGACCCGGTGGCTACCGGGGTGGCACGTTACGGTTTCAATGACCGGCTTACCCTGGAGGCCACCGCCAGCGCCAGCGAATCACTGACCAATGCCGGTGCCGGGGTCGTCTTTCGACCCTGGCTATTGGGCGTCAGCAACCTGGCCCTGGCCCATGGCGAGGACGATCTCAGCCAAGGCACCCAGTGGGTGGCCGGCCATGAATTCCGCACCCGCCGCTTTGGGGTCAGCGCCCAGTATACCCGTCGCACCGAGGGGTACCGGGACCTGAGCAACAGCCTGGATGTGCGCCCGGCCATCGAGAGCAGCCTGCAGGTCAACGGCAGCCTGAACCTGGAACAGCATGGCAGTCTCAATGCCAGTTATCTGGACACCCGGCAATTCAATGACGATGAAAACCGCTTCCTGGTGATCGGCTATAACCGCACGCTGTGGCGTCGGCTGTCTCTTACCCTGAGCGTGAACCAGAACCTGGAGGACAGTGAAGACCGGACCTGGCTGGCGTCCTTCAACTACTACCTTGACCGCGGCCGGGATCGCTCCGTCCAGGCGGGTGCCCGCTTCAGTCATGATGAAAGGGACGACAGCACCAGCACCCTGCTGACCCTGCAGCGGCCGGTGGAACAATTCTGGGACCTGGGCTGGGATCTGGCCTACAGCCCTGACTCGGACGGCATTCGCCGGGCCAGCGGCCGCTGGTGGACGCCGTATCTGGATGTCCAGGCCGGCGTGTTCCGTCAGGAGGACACGACCAGCACCTTTGCCAATCTCAGCGGCTCCCTGGTGACCAACTACGAGGATGTGTTTGCCGCCAACACCATGAACAACAGCTTTGCCATCGTGGATGCCGGCGGTTTCGCCGATGTGCCCGTGCGCCGGGCCAACCGGGTGATCGGCCATACCAATCGCAACGGCAAATTGTTGTTACCGGACATGGTTCCGTTCACGGAAAACAAGCTGAACATCGACATCAACGATCTGCCGGTGGATGCCCGGATCGGAGACACGGAGTTACTGGTCAAACCCGCCGACCTTACCGGCATCACTGCCCGCTTCTCGGTGGAGCAACGACATAGTGCCGTTCTGGTCATCCACACCGGCAGCGACGAACCCGTTCCCGCCGGCAGCCGGGTGCTGTTCAGTGACGCCGACGCCACCGTTGTAGGTTACGATGGGGAGGTCTTCATTCAGGGTTTGCAAGCGGGAAGTAATGAACTGGGAATCCTTAACGATGGCAGCCTGTGTACCGTGCGCTTCGATTTCACACCCGCGCCGGGAACCTTGCCACGTCTGGGTCCCTTTACTTGCAGACCGACATCGGACACCCGTGATCCATAAGGGATGATGTGCATCATGATGAAACGCTTTTCGATCTTTCTGGTTTTCCTGCTGTCAGCCCTGGCGGGGCCATTAACAGCCGGGCAGCTTACCGTGGCGCCCATTCGCCTGCATATGGGCCCTACACAGCCCAATGCCACCTTCACACTCACCAACGGTTCCAATGAGGATGGCTTCTATCAATTACAGCTGTTTGCCTGGGAACAGGAAAAGGGGGAGACGGTACTCAAACAGCAACACGACCTGATCATCACTCCCCCGGTCACCATGATTCCCGGCAACAGTGATCAGGTGGTGCGAGTGGTCCGTCAGCGCCCGACGGTGTCCGACAAGGAAAAAAGTTACCGCCTGATAATCAGTGAGGTACCGGATACCGAATCGGAACGTGGCGCTCAACTGAAAGTCCTGCTCAGGCTTTCCGTGCCGGTTTTTGTCGGAGACAAAAACCAGACCCATGCCCTGACAGTAACGCGGCAACAGAATCGCTTTGTCATTCATAACAAGGGCAATGGCCACGCCCGCCTTGTGAATGCCTATTGGCTGGATGACAAACAACAACCCCGCCTGATCCGCAAGGGGTTGGCCGGTTATGTGCTTCCCGATAGCGATTTAGGGTTTGATTACGACCCCCGGGATGGCCAGCCGACAGCGATCAGCGTCACCGCCAACGGCAAGAAACTGACCTTGCCCGTTGAGGAGGAATGATGAAAACGGGAAACCTGTTACTGGCTGGCATCGCACTCTGTTTCGCAGCACCCGCATGGAGTGCGGTGAATTGCAGTTTACAGGGCAGCCCCACCCTGGACTTTGGAAACGTGGACCCCTTTACCGGCGGCAATGTGACGACACAGGTGACCGTGAACTGGTCGTGTACCCGCGCTCTGTTTGATTCCAATCAGAACACCATGTGCGTTCATGTGGGCAACGACAACAGCGGCGGCATGCTACCCCGCCGGCTGTTTGCCAATAGCAACCAGCCCCCATCGATCCCTTTCAATGTCTATACAACCGCAGCCAGGGTCGAAGTGGTCGGGCAACCGGGGGGCGCCACCAACGTGGGCATCCCGGTCAATGTGAACATGCCATTTTTTACTTTCAGTGACAGTGGAACCGTCACCCTGTATGGCCTGCTCCCCGGTCCACTACCAGGAACAACCCGGGCTGAATTCCATCAGGCGCTGATGACCGGCTCCCAGGTACGGGTCCGTACCGGCGGCTTTAACCAGAGCTGCAGCGCCAACGCCGGCAACGTTACCAGCAACTATACCCTCACCGCCCAGGTCAATATCCCCGACCAATGCCAGGTGTCCGCCACCAATCTGGATTTCGGCACCCGCAATACCCCCCTCACCCAGGCTGACAGCACCTCCACAGTGACCGTTCGCTGCACCAACACCACGGATTTCGAGGTGGGCCTCAACGGCGGCCTCACCGGTAGCCGCCAAATGAGCAATGGCACGGATCAGGTTGCCTATGAGCTTTATCAGAATAGCGGTCGCACAGTGGTATGGGGAAACCTGCCAGGAGCCCGACGGACAGGCATCGGACAAGGCACCGGCTCGGCGCAGAACCTGACTGTTTTCGGGCGTGTCTTTGCCGACCCCAACGCTGAAGCTGGCAGCTATTCCGACACTGTCACCGTGGAAGTCACCTTTTAACGCTGAGTAACTGTCATCATCAAACCGTTGCCCAACCGTCATGGCGTGGTCATCGCCCACTGTTTTTCTGGGGGCTGTTTCTATTTCAGCTACCGGGATCACGACCATGACCATGCCGACATTTACCCGCTGGGCGCTGACTGCCACCGCCGCCGCCCTGCTGGCCGCCTGTGGCGGCGACAGCGACAACAATAATGACAACAACGGCGGCGAGACGCCGGCACCCTATACCCTGCAACTGCTGCACTTTGCCGACATGGATGGCGCCACCGGTGCTTTGCAGAACGTGGAGTCTTTCTCTGCCGTGCTCGACAAACTGCGCAGCGATTACCCGGACAATACCCTGGTACTGAGTTCCGGCGACAACTTCATCCCCGGCCCGCGCTATTTTGCCGCCGCTGACGACACCCTGGCGGCGGTGCCCGGCATCGCCGTGGCAGGCAATGGCCGCGCGGATATCGCTCTGGTCAATGCGCTGGGCGTACAGGCCAGCGTGGTGGGCAACCACGACCTGGATGGGGGCACCGAAGAATTCGCCAGCATCATCGGCATGGAAGGCAACTACCCCGGCACCGACTTTCCTTACCTGAGCGCCAATCTGGATTTCACCACCGATGGATTCCTGAGCGGTCTTGTTCAGCAGGACGGCCAGCCCCTGGACAGCCTGCCCAATGGTGCACTGGCCGGCTTCGGCACCCTGGAAGTGAATGGTGAGATGATCGGTATCGTCGGCGCTTCCACCCCGTCATTGGGCAATATCACCAGCACCGGCGACATCACCATCAAACCGGCCACTGGCGGGAATAGCGCCCTGGCCGCCGAGATTCAACCAGCGGTGGATGAGCTGCAAGACGCAGGTATCGACAAGATCATCCTGCTCGCGCACATGCAGACCCTCAGCATAGAAAAGGAGCTGGCCACCCTGCTGGACGGCGTGGATATTATCGTCGCCGGCGGCTCCAACACCTTACTGGCCGACGACAACGACCGTCTGCGCGAGGGCGACAACGCTCAGGATACCTATCCGCTGATGTTCAGCTCCGCCAGCAACGAGCCGGTGCTGGTGGTCAACACCGATGGCGACTACAAGTATCTGGGCCGGCTGGTAGTGGCATTTGACGAGAATGGTGTGTTGCTCACCGACCGCCTGGACGACACCATCAACGGCGCCTACGTAGCGGATGCCACCATGGCTGAAGGAGGCACCGTTAACGGGGACATCACCACCATCGTCGATACCCTGAATCAGGTACTGGCAGAACGGGATGGCAACATCCTCGGCCATACCAGTGTCTTTCTGGATGGTCGCCGTAGCCAGGTGCGCACCCAGGAAACCAACCTGGGCAACCTGACCGCAGATGCCAACCTGTGGATCGCCCGTCAGTACGACCCTGCCGTACAGGTGTCCATCAAGAACGGCGGCGGCATCCGTGACGACATCGGCTACTTCGCCTTTCCCCCTGGCTCCACCTCCGCCGACGAACTGGAATTCTTTCCGCCCGCCGCCAACGACAGTGCTGGCAAAGCCAGTGGTGATATTTCCCAGTTTGATCTGGAGGGTTCACTGCGCTTCAACAACACCCTGACAGTAGGCGACGTCACTGCCGCAGAGCTCCATGCGCTGCTCGAACACGCGGTGGCCAAAGTAGAAAATGTCGCCGGGCAGTTCCCGCAAGTCGCTGGCTTGCGCTTCAGTTTTGACCCGGCACAACCGGCACGACTCAGTGCACTGAACGGCGACGACGAAGACCGGGCAGGCCAGCGAGTCCGCAGCCTGGCAGTACTGGATGTGGATGGCGCCGTGGCCGACACCGTGGTGCAGAACGGCAGCCTGGTGGGCGATGCCAACCGCACCTTCCGTCTGGTGACCCTGGGCTTCCTGGCCACCGAAGGCGGCAGTGGCCTGGGCGGTGATGGTTACCCGTTCGATTTCCCGCTGGAAAACCGGCTGGATCTGGAAGAGGAAACCGTACCCGCAGAAGGCAGCAATGCTGCCACCTTTGCCGACCCCGGCAGCGAACAGGACGCCCTGGCAGAATACCTGCTGGCCAACTTCGACGCCGGAACCCCGTTCGACCAGATGGAAACCGATACCGACCAGGATGAACGCATCCAGAACCTGGGTGCCCGCGACGATACCGTGCTCCCCTGAAGTACGATCCAGCAACCGAAAGCCGGGCCCCAGGCCCGGCTTTTTCTTACAAAGAAACGCCATAACGCAACATTCGCCAATCCGGAAAACCGTTAGCATCTGGGCAAATCATTCCGGTAACCGCTATGGACCTTTCCCTGAGTCTGCTATCCGCCCTGCTGCTGCCGTTACCCACCGATGGCGGGAATCTGGCGGCCGAGCGTTATCAGCCCCCTGTGGACGTGCAGTGGCATATCCAGTTACAGGGTGAGGTCAACATCGGTTATGACGTGGATCTCTATGTGGTGGACCTTTTCGATATCGAAGAGAGTGTCATTGATGACCTGCAAGCCGCAGGCAAAAAGGTGATCTGCTATTTTTCCGCGGGCACCTACGAAAACTGGCGCCCGGACCGCTACCGTTTTCTGCCCACGGACAAGGGCCGGCGCCTGGGTAACTGGCCGGGGGAACGCTGGCTGGATATCCGCTCCCTCAATGTGCGCAAGCGCATGGCAGACCGGATTGAACTGGCGGCAGAGAAAGGCTGCGACGGGGTGGACCCGGACAATGTGGATGGCTATACCAATCAAACCGGCTTTCCGCTCAACAGCCGACAACAGCTTTCCTATAACCGCTTCCTGTTCCGTACTGCCCATAAATATGGCATGGCTGTTTCCCTGAAAAACGACCTGCAACAGGTCAACGAGCTGGTGGACTATGCGGACTTCGCTGTGAATGAGTCCTGCCATGAATGGCGCGAATGCCATCTGCTGCAACCCTTTATTGATGCCGGCAAACCGGTGCTGCACATCGACTACCGGTTCAGTCAGGATGCGACAGGCCGTGGATACCACTGCGAGCACATGAATGCACTGGGTTTCCAGTCCCTGACCCTTCCCCTGGCGTTGGACGACAGCTACCGATTCAGCTGCTTCTGAAGCCTTTCCGGCTTCCCTTGATGTCTATCAAGATCCGGCTCTGACCCGCCAGGATCCTGCTGCTACACTGGTAGCCTGGACATTGGGGAATCCATTTTTTTATGCACGACGCTCTGACACTGATTGTGGCCCTGCTCGGTACTGCGGTTGCCGCCGTGGTGCTGTTTCGTCGACTGGGGATGCCCCCCATTCTCGCCTATCTGCTCTGTGGCCTGGCCGCCGGCCCGTTCGGGTTTGGCTGGGTCAATAATACCGACGGCATTCAGCATCTGGCCGAATTCGGCATCGTGTTCTTGCTGTTTACCCTGGGCCTGGAATTTTCCATACCCCGGCTGATGACCCTGCGCCGGATTGTGTTTGGTGCCGGTCCGCTGCAGGTGCTGCTCACCGGTCTTGCCGTCTTTGCCATCATGCAGCTGCTGGGTTTCTCCTACACCCTGTCGCTGATTACGGCCTGCGCCCTGTCGCTCTCCTCCACTGCCATTGTTATCCGCGATCTGATTTCCCGGGGCTCGGTCAATACCGGCTACGGCCGAACCTCCACCGGCATTTTGCTGTTCCAGGATCTGGCCGCGGTGATCATGCTGGTGATGCTGCCGATCCTGACCCAGGAAAATGCTGGCCCGGTATGGTCCCTGGCATCTCTGACACTGGCCAAGTCCCTGCTACTGTTTGCCGGTATCTATGTGATCGGCCGCTGGGTGCTGCCGCGCATGCTGGAAGAAACCGGTCGGGCCCGCTCTGATGAAGTCTTCGTCATGACCGCCCTGCTGCTGGCATTGCTGGCCGCGTGGGTGACTCACTGGCTGGGGCTGTCCATGGCTCTGGGGGCGTTTCTGGCCGGCATGATGCTGGGCGAGAGCCACTTCCGTCATCAGATCGAAGCCGATCTTCGCCCTTTCCGGGATCTGCTGCTGGGGCTGTTCTTTATCAGTGTCGGCATGCTGGTGGACCCGAACCTGTTTGCCGATCAGTGGCACTGGATCATTATTGCCGCCGCCGCCTTGATGCTGTTCAAGGGTCTGTTGATATTCGCACTGCTGCGCCTGCTGAAAGAACGCAGCGATACCGCAATGCGAAGCGGCCTGATTCTCTCCCAGGCAGGGGAGTTCGGTTTTGTGCTGGTTGCATTGGGGGTCTCCCATCAGCTCCTTACCCCGGACAAGGCGGGGTTGCTGGTCTCCATCGTGGTCCTGACCATGGTGTGCACGCCTGCCTTGCTGAATAACAGTGGTCGCCTGACCCGCCGTCTGCTGCAACGCTGGCAAAAAATCCCGGAGGACATCCCGATCTCCGATGAGACCCGGAACCATGTCATCCTCTGCGGCTATGGCCGGGTGGGCCAGAACCTGATGCGCTACCTGAACCGCTTCCACATGAAGGCCGTGGCAGTGGACCGGGATCTGGTACGACTACAGGAAGCCAGTGCCGCCGGCGAACACATCCTGTTTGGTGATTCCAGCCGCAAGGAAATCCTGGTGAATGCGGGCATTCAGCACGCGCGTCTTCTGGTGGTCACCTTTGACGATCCGCGGCTGGCAGAGCGTATCCTGCACACCGCACGAGAGCTCAACCCCAATATCCGCGTGCTGGTGCGCACCCGGGACGACACCCATCTGGATGCCCTGATCAGCGCCGGCGCGGAGGAAGTGGTACCGGAAGTGCTGGAAGCCTCCCTGATGCTGGTGGCCCACGCACTGATGATGCTGGATGTGCCCTTCGACCGTGTCATTGCCACCCTGCGCAAAACTCGGCGGGAGCGCTATCGTATGCTGCAGGGCTACTACCATGGTGACACCCTGCCCACCACCGACAGCGCCGGTAACCCCTACCGTCTGCTGCATGCTGTCACGCTGTCGGACAAGGCCCGCGGTATCGGCCGGAGCATCGCCGATTGCGCGCTGCGGGACGTGGAAATTCGGGCGGTAAAGCGCCATGACAAGACGCTGGAACGCCCTGATGAGGAACTGGTTCTGGAACCGGGAGATACGGTTATTCTCTACGGGCCCCTGGAGGCAGTGGAAGCGGCGGAAAACCGGCTTCTGGGCGGGTAACCGCCCCGGACCTTTGTCACGCCGATAAGGGCCTGAGCACTCGCCCCGATCCCGGGCAGGGACGCTCATGCCAATCCCTGAAATCCCCCTCGTACTTAACGCCTTGATTCAATCAACCCATAGCAATATCGGTTATTCCTAGCAGTCCTCAGCCGTGCCCGGCAAGAGAACCCGCAGATAGCATCCCCCCGGCTTGCCCTGTTTCCCCTCAGCGTGCAAAAACCTTAATATGTGGACATGCGAGCCAATAAAAGCTGCCTGCAGCCCTCTAACAACAACACTCTCGGAACAATTGTGAACACTTGTTTATTTTCTCTTGAAGATTCGCCCCGGGACCGGTATTTTGTGAACACTCATTCACAAAGCGGAGGCGTGCGTCATGAAAAACACGTCATTAACACAACGTCCGACCACACCGACAGAACCCAACTGGCAGCCGCTCAATGATTTTGCCGAACAGAAGCAAAATGACAGCGGCCTCAAGGCCTGGTTGGCGGTGGTGGAAGGCTGCATCCGGGCCATTGAGAAAACCGCCTGGCAGGGCCGGGAAATCGCCGATCAGACCGTCAAAACCTGGAAGGCGATGGGCCGGGGCGCCAACGCTGTGAACGAGGAAATGCAGATTCTTGCCGACGAGATGCGACGCTGGCCCGCCCGCCTCAAGCGCCTCAGCAAAACCGGCTGGATGCTCACCAAGGTCGTTGCCAGCTACCGCCTGTGGGGTACCCGTTCCGCCTTTTTGCCGAGCAACATGCGCGAGAGCGCACTGGAGAGCCTGCATCAGCGAAATGCCCGTCGTTTCCGTGACACCTCTCTGGAACAGGGCGGCGCTTTCCTGAAGATCGGTCAACTGCTCTCCAGCCGCCCGGACCTGTTGCCCCAGGCCTGGGTGGATGAGCTCGCCATCCTGCAGGATCAGGCCAACCCGGTGCCCTTTGAGGGCATCGCCAGGGTGCTGGAACAGGAATTCGGCCAGCCACTGGACACGCTCTTTGCCCATTTCGACCCGGAGCCCCTGGCCGCTGCCAGTATCGGCCAGGTACACCGGGCACGCCTGCATGACGGTCGCGACGTGGCGGTCAAAGTACAGCGTCCGGGTCTGGAAGAAGTCGTGGAACTGGACATGACCCTGCTCAAGATTTTCATGGGCGCGGTGAAGTCTGCCCTGCCCCCCATGGACATCGACACCATCGTCAGTGAAATCCAGCGCACTGTCCGCGAAGAACTGGACTATGAGCGCGAAGCCCGGGTGATGACACAGATCGGTGAGCAACTGGCCGGCATCCCCGGCATCACCACCCCGGCCCTGGTGGCGGAACACAGCAGCCGGCATGTGCTGACCACCGAATTCGTCCGCGGTCGCAAACTCACCACCGTGCTGGATGAACTGCACCACACCGACCCGGAACGCCTGGGTGGGGTGCTGCACCGGCTGCTGGACGCCTGGTTTTCCCAGGTACTGCATGGCGGCCTTTTCCACGCCGACCCGCACCCGGGTAACATCATGCTCACCGACGACGATACCCTGGTGCTGCTGGATTTCGGCTGTGCCCAGCGCCTCAGCGACACCGCCCGGCGTGGATACTTCCGTGTTCTGCAGGCCTGCGTGGTGGACGACAAACAAGTGATTGCCGACACCCTGGTCACCATGGGCTTTACCACCCGCAGCGGCAACCCGGATACCCTGCTGGCATTCGTGTCCGCCGTTCTGGACCAGGTGCGCAACGCCATCATCTACCCGGACCCGGACAAGGGCTGGCCCAGCCCTGAGGAAATGATGCAGCAGGTAAGCCATTTGCTGGGCCGACTGCAACAGGACCCGGTGGACACCCTCCCCGGCGACTTCATCATGCTGGCACGGGTGTTCGGCACCCTGGGCGGCTTCTTCCTGCACTATCAGCCCAAGGTGGACATCGCGGCTCTGGTGCTGGGCTACCTGACCCGCCCGCTGGATAATCAACAGGCGGCGTAAGCGGCCTTTTCCGTGTTCAGTTGAGCGGTCGTTTGCCATGCCCGGTTGGCTCGACCGCTCTCCCAACTCCCCCCACTTCGTGGGGTGCACTGAGCCTGAGGCGAACTGCACCGGTCAGCCGCCGGGGTGGTGCAGTTCGTCTCAGGCTCAGTGCACCCTACACCGCCATCTCTCGGCCTCCACGACGCCCCTGTAACAAACCCCTCCCCCTTTTTGACAATAACGCTACAGCCTCCCTCAACCCTTTAGTTGTACAAACGTACCAATAAGAACGAACGTACTATAACAACAACGGGCGTCCCAACATGCGAGGACCGCCATAAGGGGTTAGCCATGCTACAACTGACCCGGGCTCCGGCCCTGACCAATTCTGTGTTGCCGTGCTCACTGCTGCTGGCCGCCAGCCTTCTGGCCGGCTGTGGCGGCGGGAGCTCCTCCTCCAGCACTGCCGCCGAGCAACCACGCCAACCCGGCACCGACAATCCGACCCCCACACCGGAACCCGGCCCGGACCCGGACCCGGACCCGGTGCCTGCGCCTGAGCCGGAACCCCTCAATCGCTACCAATTTGCCAATGGCTGCTACACCCTGAACAGCGATGGCCGTTTCCTGCAGGCCAACACCGCCAACAGCGATTACGGCCTGACAACCGACCCCGCCCAGGCCACCGCCTTTACCCTCAAACCCACCGATCTGGGCCGCTATCTGCTGGTGTCGGATTACCAGCGCACCACTGGCAGCGCCGGGCAGAAACAGCTGCTCGGTATCAGCGACCCGGCCGGCGAGTTGCTGGATCAGGGCGGCAACTTTATTGGTGAACTGAGCTATCTGGTAGCCGGCCTGGGCGACACCCTCAATCTGGTACTGGACCCGGTGGCCCCCCTGGGGGGCCTGCTGCGGGAATTGGGGGAAAGCCTGGAAGGCATCGGCAACAATCTGGGCGACACCACCCTGCGTCCATCTCTGGCCATGGTCTCCGATGCCAATGATCTGGCGGTATGGAATCTCTCTCCCAGTGAGGGCGACAGTTTCTCGCTGGCCTCCCAGGTCACCGGTCTGCTGCTGACCGCCGGCGATAATGGGTTGACCCTGACCTCCCCCAGCCTGGAAAACGCCGACACCCGTTTCGTGCTCAACGATGCCGAGGGTTGCAGCGGCTACCCGGAAGCCGAGCTGGGCGCCATCGTGGCCGACAGCGGACCGGCCATTTATCTGAAAGAGGTGGAGCGCTTCCGCGACACTCCCGGCATCGATAACGACGACGTGTTCGGCTACGTGGATGCCCACAGCCATATTTCCGCCTACGAATTCATCGGCGGCCGGGTCAACTACGGCGACCCCTTCCACAAATTCGGTGTCGATCACGCCCTCCACGACTGCCAGGAAAACCATGGGCCCCAGGGTCTCACTGGCCTGGTGGAACAGGTCACCAGCAGCCCGGGCCCCCACGAGACCCGCGGCTGGCCGGATTTTCCCTTCTGGCCCCGCAACGACTCTCTGCAACACCACCAGAGTTACTACAAGTGGATCGAGCGGGCCCACCTGTCCGGCCTGAAAATTCTGGTCAACCACCTGGTGCATAACGAAATCCTCTGCCAGATCAATCCGCAGAAGCAGAACGATTGCGACACCGTGGCCGCCATCGAGCAGCAGGCGGAACTGATGCATCGCATGGAGGACTACATCGACGCCCAGCAGGGCGGCCCCGGCGAGGGCTGGTTCCGCATCGTGACCAGCGCCAGCGAAGCTCGCCAGGTGATCGGCGACGGCAAGATGGCCGTGATCCTCGGCGTGGAAGCGTCCAAGGCCCTCAACTGCGGGGAGTTCCTGGGCGTGGCCGAATGCAGCCGCGAGGAAATTGTGGAGCGGCTGGACCGCCTCTATGCCATGGATGTGCGCAGCCTGTTCCCGGTACACAAATTCGATAACGCCTTCGGCGGCCACCTGCCGGATCTGTCCGATGGCATCGGCATTGGTGCTGTCCTGTACGGCGGCAACCTGCTGGAAACCGGCCACCTGGTGGAATTCGAAGAATGTCCGGATCACAACCATGATCATGACCACGCAGTGAACGACAGCCCCCTCGCCGACCCGCTACAACCCTACGGCATCTTTGAGCAATTGCTGTTCCAGCTGGATTACCTGGGTGAACGCTTTCCGGCCAGCCCGGAAGAGGTGGCAGAGCTGGACCCACGTCGTGGCACCGACCATCTGTGTAATACCCGCGGCCTTACCGACCTGGGTTTCTTCCTGATCGAAGAACTGGCCAAGCGCGGCATGATGATCGAAACCGACCATATCAGCCGCAAGGCCGCCACCCAGATTCTCGACCTGACCGCGCCGCGCGGCTACCCGGTAATCAACAGCCATGGCAGCTGGGGCGGCACCGAAACCCTGCGTGACCGGGTCGCTGCCCAGGGGGGCATCAGCGCCTCCTTCGGCAGTGTTCGCGACGACTGGGTGGACCAGCTAACCCGCGACGGGAATCGCCCGCGCCCCGACAGCTACAAGGTAGGCCCCTTCGGCGGCGCCCCCTTTGCTTCTGACGTGAACGGTATCGCCGCCCTGGCCGGCAACCCGGGTACCCCGGATCAGGAAGACAGCCTGTACCCGTTCACCTCTGTGGATGGTCGCGTGGTATTCGACAAGCAAGTCACCGGCGACCACGCCTTCAGCCTCTATGAGGGGCGCGGCGTCGCACACTACGGCCTCTACCCGGACCAGATCGCCGACATGGTCGCTCATAGCGACCGGCCGCCGGAACAGATCGACGATGCCATCAACCAGTTATTTACCTCGGCGGAAGCCTACCTGCGCATGTGGGAACGGCTTGAACAGGCGGCGCGGTAACGCCGCCACATAACAAGACTTTGGGGAATACCATGAAAACGCTAACAGCCCGCTCTCTCTTTCTGCTGTTACTGGCCACCACCGTCATCTCTGGCTGCGGTGGTGGCGGCAGCAGCGACCCGGTCAACACCCCCACCGCCAACACCGGTAATGATAACGGTGGCGATGGGGACAGTGACGCCGATGATGGCGATGACAACGACAATGATGACGGGGACACCGGCACGCCGCCCACCGGCGACGGTCGCACCTTCATCATTTCTCCCGGCGACAATGCCACCGAAGACATGGTCAATGCCATGATCCAGTTGCGCCCCGGCGATACCCTGCAGTTCGACTGCGGCTATTTCGATCTGGACCAGGGGCTCCTGATCCAGGCCACCGAAGATGTGCTGATCAAAGGCTGTGGTAAAGACGAGACCGTGTTGTCATTCAAGGACAGCGCCAACGTCACCGGCCTGGAAGCCTTGAACATTCGCGGTATTACCGTGGAAGACCTGACCATCCTGGATTCCCCCGGTGACGCCTTCAAACTCAAGGGCGTGAAATGGGGCACTCTGCGCAATGTGCGCGCCATGTGGTCTGGCGGCGGCGAGCCGGTCACCGCCGACAACTACGAAGACCGTCTGCATGTGGCATGCACCAAGCCGCCCTTCAACGAAGGGGACCCCGCCCCGGATTACGTGCCCAGCGCCGCCAGTGGCCGCTATGGCATCTACCCGGTGGAATCGGAAAACATTCTGGTGGAAGGCAGTGAATCCGTGGGCGCGTCCGATGCCGGCATCTACGTGGGGCAGACCAACACCGCCATCATTCGCGACAGCCGTGCTGTCTATAACGTGATGGGGTTTGAAATCGAGAATGTACAAGGCGGCGAATATGACAACAACGTGGCCGAGTGTAATACCGGCGGTTTCCTGATCTACGATCTGGAAAACATCACCCAGTACGGCGACACCTCGGTGATGCTCAACAATCTGGCCCGCAACAACAATACCTACAACTTCGCCCAGAGCGGGCTGGTGTCTGCAGTGCCGCGGGGCACCGGTTTTATCACGCTCGGCTATGACAATATCGAGGTGTTCAACAACACCTTTGAAGACCACAGCACCGCCGCCATCATTTACACCAGCTATGAACTCATCGATGGCAAGGGCAAGACCGCAGACAAGAAACTGGACCCCTATACCGAAGGCCTCCACATCCACAACAACGTGATGAAAAACTCCGGGTACGATCTGCCACCGCCGGATCTGGAAAAAGTGGCCAACGGGGAAGTGGAAAGCGTGCTGCCCACCCTGATCGGCCTGAAGAACCTGCCCACCATCAATGATCCCACCCAGCTGCTGGGCAGCCTGGAGAATATTCTCAACCTGGGTAAAGGCGCCCACATTGTCTGGGACGGTCTGCGCGACGAGCTGGATGCGGACTGCCCCTATCCGGTGGACAGCAACGGGGATCCGGTGCCCATGGACAGCAACGGCAAGCCCCTGCACACCAATGAGCACCCCAATCCGAGCTGTCATTACAACGCCTACAAGTTCGATGAGAACAACGAACGCATCCAGCCCACCTGGGGATCCTGTATCCGCGATAACGACTTTTCCGAGGACAGCGAACCCTATCTGAACTTCCACGGCACTGACGGCCTGGAACTGGTGCTCGCCCTTGCTGAGCAGGACCTGTCCATTCTCTCACCCGGCGGCCTGCTGGATGCACTGGAAGGGCTGCTCAACATGCCCTCGGACAGAAACTTGTCGGATCATGATTGCCAGGCCCGTTTCGGCAAACTGCTGCCGTCACTCCCACGGGTAGAGATTCCCCCCTTCGAGCCCAGCGGCGATTTTGATCCGGCCCCGCCGCAGGAAGTGGTAGACGAACTCTGTAACGCCGAGGTGGACAGCGGTGAAATCAATCGCGATGCCCTGGCGGTGAACTGCCCGCGACTGGAACAGTACAACCTGTTTGCCGACGCCACCGATCCACGCAGTCTGCCCAACGAAGGTGGTGTGCCCTATGTCCTGAACACCAAACTGTTCTCCGACTACGCCACCAAATACCGGGTCGCCTTCGTACCCCCCGGTACCAAGGCGGTCTACCGGGACGGCCAGGACGGCAGCAACCCCAATGGCGGTATCCACTTCCCCACCGGCACCGTGCTGGCCAAGACCTTCGCATTCACCGATGAGGCCAACGGCGATGAAACCCTGGTGGAAACCCGCCTGTTGATCAAACGGGTCAGTAGCAGCGGCAAACCCTTCTGGGAAGGCCTGCCCTACATCTGGGGCGAAGAGGATGGCCAACCGGTGGCCCGTCTGACCATGGGAGGGGGTAGTACCGCCGCCAGCTGGCATTATCGCGACAGCGACTCCGGTGCCCTGCTCACCGGCAGCACTGACAACTATTCCGTGCCCAACGCCAACCAGTGCATCACCTGTCATGGCAACGACGACCAGGCCGGCGGCAGCGCCCCCATCGGGCCCAAGCCACGCAACCTGAACCGTGCCTACAAGCCGGAATCCGCCTTCATGGGCAACACCGGCCAGGCGGGCTTCCCGCGCATCAACCAGCTTCAGTACTGGACCGACGTGGGCATCCTCAGCGGCACCGCGGAGTTGCAGATCAGCAACGGCGTCGCCACCAACATTGAGCGACTGCCGCACTGGAACGTGCCCGGCGACAGCGGCAACACGGCCAACTCCGATGCGGATATTGAAAGCCGGGTCAAAGCCTATCTGGAAGTGAACTGCCAGCACTGTCACAACGACAAGGGCGCCGCCTCCAACACGGGCTACTACCTGGATCATTTCCGTGAAGTGGACGCCAGCTATGGCATCTGCAAGAAACCCACCGCCACCGGCGGCGGCTCCTGCGGTCGCCAGCATGTGGTGGTACCGGGCAGCGCAAACAGTTCCATCGTTTCCTGCCGCCTGGCCGCGGAAAACGACCCGCAACGGATGATGCCCCCCATCGCCCGCAGCGTGGCCCACGACGAAGCCACTGCCCTGCTGGATCAGTGGATCAATCAGGTAGTGGATAGCAGCTACACCAACGGCAGCGCCTGCAACTAGCGCTGCACCTTTCCCCCTCCCTCCTCCCCTTGTCTCCGGGAGGAGTGTTTGGCCCCTCCCCGCAAGGGGAGGGTTTTTATTTTTTAAACCTGCCAGGGCAGCATCACCACTGCCGCTGGAGCCTTGCTCGCAAGGCGAACAATGTCAGAACTTCCCGGGTATTCGCCTTGCGAGCAAGGCTCCAACGGGAGAGAGTGACAGGGAAACCCGTCACCGGGTGCGCGGCGATTAACGCCGCTCGCGGAGGGCTTTCAGGGGTGCCGACAATTTATCCGGATGACGGGGGTGAATGGACGCATAGCACTCAAAAATTTCCGCCATATCCTTTTCCACATCCCCACAGGGTTCAATCACCCGGGCAAAGGTAATCTCTTTTTTCTGGTAGTCCGCTGTGGCCAACACGATAGGCACACCAGCCTGCTCGGCGATGCGGTAGAAGCCGGTTTTCCATTGTGTGGCCCCACCCCGGGTGCCTTCCGGCGCCACCACCATGACCAGCTTGTCACGACTGTTGAACTGCGCCACGGTCTGCTCCACGACCCCGCCGGCCTTGTGGCGGGCAATGGGCAACGCTCCCATCCAGCGCAGCATTGACCCAAACGGCCCCTTGAAGGCGCTATCCTTGATCATCACGTGAGCATCCAGCCCCAGCTGCATCATCGCCGCCAGGGTATAGATGCCATCCCAGTTTGACGTATGCGGCCCACCGATGACGACTGCCTTGGGCAATGCCGGCATCGGATTGGTCACCTGCCAGCCTGCCAGGCGCAAAAAGCCACCGGCCAGCCACCGGGAGAAGGCATTGCCGCGACGGGGATAATCAGAGTCCTGGGGTGACGACATGGGATTGTCCATTGCAAAGAGAGCGGCGATCATACCCACTCGGCAGAATAAGAGCATTGGCACTAACGCCCAACGTTTCCAGGAAGCGATAACCGGCCCATGAACCCCCTGCAGTACCTGACCGGCTACCCCACCCAGATCCAGCAGCAGGCCCAAACCCTGGTGGAGCGGGGGCAGCTGGGTGATTATCTGCAACAGCGCTACCCGGACAAGCATGATATTCAGGGCGACAAGGCCCTGTTCCAGTATGCCAACAGCCTCAAGCAACAATTCCTGCGCAAGGCGCCGCCGCTGGGCAAGGTCCATTACGACGCCAAGCTGAAAACACTCAGCCAGGCATTGGGTATGCACACCCGGCAAACCCGTATCCACGGCAGCAAACTGCGCAGCCATAACAGCGTGCGCATTGCCAGCCAGTTCAAGGCAGCACCGGAAGCCTTTCTGCGGATGATCGTGGTCCACGAACTGGCCCACTTCAAGGAAACGGAGCATAACAAGTCGTTTTACCAGCTCTGCTCGCACATGGCACCGGACTACCACCAGCTTGAGCTGGACACCCGCCTCTGGCTGCTCTGGCAGGACACCGGCAACGGCTGACATCCCTGCCGGGATCAACGCCGGCAGGGGTTCCTTCCGCCCTCCTTACCCGGGCCCACCCGCTGCTCGCAACGTCAAAACCCCTTTATTCAACAAGCTGTTACATTCCAGACCCCGGATAGCGCCAAAGACTCTGGCCGGCAGTTTCATGTCCCCACCATAAGGGCGTAGTATGAAATGACTTAACGTCATAACGCAGGGTCATCAGTGCCTCGGTTTGTGGCATTGCGATATGGATCCTGCGCCAGTGTTCCCGCTGGTGGCCGTTCTATCCATCAGTGCGGGACTCCAACCAGAGCCCAGGAGGTGTGTAGTGACACGGATTGGCCAGGACACCCTTAACAGCAAGAAAACGCTGGAAGCCAACGGCAAGACCTATCATTACTTCGATATCAATACGGTCGCCGACAAGGGCTGGGGTGATCTCAGCAAGCTCCCTTTCTCCCTCAAAGTCCTTCTCGAAAACCTGCTCCGTTTTGAAGACGGCGACAGCGTCACCAGCGCCGACGTGGAAGCCGTGATGCGCTGGCTGGAGAACAAACGTTCCGACAAGGAAATCAACTACCGTCCGGCCCGGGTGCTGATGCAGGACTTTACCGGGGTCCCCGGCGTGGTCGATCTGGCCGCCATGCGCGACGCCATTCACAAGGCCGGCGGGGATCCTTCCCGCATCAATCCGCTGACACCGGTGGATCTGGTCATCGACCATTCGGTAATGGTGGACAAGTTTGGCAATCCGCAGGCCTTTGAAGACAACGTGGAGATTGAATACCAGCGTAACCGGGAGCGTTATCAGTTCCTGCGCTGGGGCCAGAAAGCCTTCAACAACTTCCGGGTGGTGCCACCGGGCACCGGCATCTGTCACCAGGTGAACCTGGAATACCTGGCCAAGGGGGTATGGTCCTCCGAAAGCGACGACGGCAACACCTACGCCTACCCGGACACGCTGGTGGGCACCGACTCCCACACCACCATGATCAACGGCCTGGGCGTACTGGGCTGGGGTGTGGGCGGTATCGAGGCAGAGGCCGCCATGCTTGGCCAGCCCATTGCCATGCTGATTCCCGAGGTGATCGGCTTCAAGATCAGCGGCAAGCTGCGCGAAGGGATTACGGCCACGGATCTGGTGCTCACCGTCACCGAGATGCTGCGTCGCCGCGGCGTGGTGGGCAAGTTCGTGGAGTTCTTCGGCGACGGTCTGGCCGACCTGACCCTGGCCGACCGGGCCACCATCGCCAACATGGCACCGGAGTATGGTGCTACCTGCGGCTTCTTCCCCATTGATGAGCGCACCACCGAATACATGGAGCTGTCTGGCCGTGATGCGGACACCATTGCCCTGGTGGAAGCCTACTGCAAGGCCCAGGGCCTGTGGCGCTCCAGCGCCGATCCGGACCCGGAGTTCACCGATGTGCTGGAACTGGATCTGGGCGATGTGGTGCCCAGCCTGGCCGGCCCCAAACGGCCCCAGGACCGGGTACCGCTCACTGCGGTGAAACGCACCTTCATTGATGTGGTCACCGAGACCCTCAAGCTCAACGACGACGAAATCAGCACACTGGAAGGAGAAGGCGGCCAGACCGCCGTGGGCAACCATGAACCCAGTGGCGGCCAGGTACCGGTGGTGATCGACGGCCAGAAGCACTTCATGAGCCACGGTGACGTGGTGATTGCGGCCATCACCTCCTGCACCAACACCTCCAACCCCAGCGTCATGCTGGCCGCCGGGCTGGTGGCAAAGAAAGCCGCCGAGAAAGGCATGAACCGCAAGCCCTGGGTGAAAACGTCGCTGGCCCCGGGCTCCAAGGTGGTGACCGATTACCTGGATGTGACCGGCCTGCAGAAACCCCTCAACGATATCGGTTTCGATCTGGTGGGTTACGGCTGCACCACCTGCATCGGCAACTCCGGCCCGTTGCCGGAAGCAATCGACAAGGCGATCAGTGATGGCGATCTGGTGGTGGCCTCGGTGCTCTCCGGCAACAGGAACTTCGAAGGCCGGGTCCACCAGAGCGTTCGCACCAACTGGCTTGCCTCCCCGCCGCTGGTGGTGGCCTACGCCCTGGCCGGCACGGTGAAGATCGATCTGGACAAGGACCCCATCGGCAAGGACAAGGACGGCCAGCCGGTGTACCTGAAAGATATCTGGCCCAGCTCCGAGGAAATCCAGAATGAGCTGGTGAAGATCAACAACAGCATGTTCCGTAGCCAGTACGCCAGCGTCTTTGAAGGCGACGAGGTCTGGCAGAGCCTGCCAATCCCGGACTCCGAAACCTACGACTGGGACAGCAGCTCCACCTACATTCAGAACCCGCCGTTCTTCGACGGGCTGACCAAGCAGGTGGACGATGTGCAGCCGGTGAAGGATGCCCGCATCCTGGCATTGCTGGGCGATTCCATCACCACCGACCACATCTCCCCCGCCGGGGCCATCAAGGCGGACTCCCCCGCCGGGCATTACCTGCAGGGGCATGACGTGGAACCCCTGGACTTCAACTCCTACGGCTCGCGCCGGGGCAACCACGAGGTGATGATGCGTGGCACCTTCGCCAATATCCGCATCCGCAACGAGATGACGCCGGATATCGAAGGCGGCTTTACCAAACACCTGCCCGGTGGCGAGGAGATCTCTATCTACGGCGCCGCCATGCGCTACCAGAAGGAAGGCGTCCCCACCGTCGTGGTGGCCGGCAAGGAATACGGCACCGGCTCCAGCCGCGACTGGGCCGCCAAGGGCACCAACCTGCTGGGCGTAAAAGCGGTGATCGCGGAAAGCTACGAGCGCATTCACCGCTCCAACCTGATCGGCATGGGCGTGTTGCCACTGCAGTTCCCGGAAGGCACCGACCGCAAGACGTTGAACCTGGATGGCACGGAAGAGGTGGATATCCCGGACCTGGGCAATGACCTGAAGCCCAGCGACACCGTCACCGTGGTATTCCGCAAGGATGGCAAGGAACAGAAGGTAGACGCCCTCTCCCGCCTGGATACCGCCGCCGAAGTGGAGTACTACAAGAACGGCGGCATCCTCCACTATGTGCTGCGGCAAATGATGTAGGAGAAACCGCAAGCGACAAGCTGCAACGCAGGCTGAACGCGTTGCTTGCTCTCACCCAGGAGGCCGCGCCCGAACACCGGACGCGGCCTCCTGCATTTGTGGCCCCACCGTAGGGTGCACTGAGCCTCGGGCGAACTGCACCGATCTTCCCCCGCCCCGCAGGAGCACCGCTTGAGGTGCGAACCGAGCGTCGCGAGGCGACAAGGGGAGGAAGTCCGCCCTCCGTTCTTTCCGGAAAGACCTGTCTAGGATTGAAATGCCTGATCGCCCTGCGGGCGATTTCCGCGCAAGCGCGGTTCGCCATGCAAGCATAGCTCCCACAGCGGCTTCGTAGAGAACACGGATTTCGTGGTAACTCCTTGGCCTCTCCCTATCCAGCCAGCGTAGCTCGTAGCTAGCCCTCCCCCTTCCCACCTCCTTTTTGCTATGCTGATTCCCTTCACGGCCGGTTTGGGGGAAGTCCGTGCGTTACCTGTTTGCTGCCATCGCGCTGATCCTGTCCAGCATCTTGTTTGCCGAACAGGACAGCAACGCCCGTCTGCTCACGGAAGAGGAGCGTGACGCTCGCCTGCGTGAACAGCAGGAGCTGTCAGAGCGGGCGGCAGAATTACAGGAGCGGCAGGCCACTGCGCAGCAACTTCTCCGTCAGCAAGACCAATACCTGGATGCCCTACAGCAGGAAATCCAGGCACTGAAAAAACAATCCGAAGAGGCAGATGACACTGCCCGGGCAGAGCAATGATGTTGCAATGGCTACGCCAGCTTTTTCACCGCACCCCCGTTCAACCGGAGGCCCCGGCCTACTCCGCCGCTCAGCCTGCGCCGGAACCCGCTCCCCGCGCGTCGGAGCCGGACCCCATCGCGGCCCTCATGCCCTTCCAGATACGCCCCCTGGACAGCAAGGACATGGCCGAGCTGCTGGGCGTATTCCGTGAGGCCATCCAGGTCAGTGCGGCAGCGGAGTACAACCAGCAACAACGGGATGCCTGGAGCCAGGCCCAGAACTACGACAGCCTGATCTCGGTGCTCAGCGAGGGCGACACCGTGGTGGCGGAATGGGATGACAAGCTGGTGGGGTTTGCCCACCGGATCCGCGATTACATCAACATGGTCTTCGTCCATCCGGAGGCCTCCCGAGTGGGCATCGCCACCCTGCTCTACCAGCACCTGGAAGACGGCGCCCGCATCGAAGGCATCACCGAGCTGACCACCCACGCCAGCCTCACCGCCCATGATTTCTTTGCCTACATGGGCTTTACCAGCGAAGGTCAGGAACAGGCGGAGCGCGCTGGCATCCCTCTGACTCGCCATGCCATGCGAAAGTCGCTGGTCTGAACCCCGCCTCAATTTTTCTTATTGATCGAAAAATCTGATCACACCCCTCAATACAGTCTTCTGTGTTTCATTCTGGCCTGTCGCTAATCTGTGATTGTTGGAAAGCGTCATGCCTTTCCAGACAGACATCCCTGCGTTGATTCTGTGATACCCGAACCCGTGAGGGTTCATGCTTCCCCCCCTTAGGCCGTCACCCCTGACGGCCGTTTTTTTGTCCACTGCGCTCAGCCTTGCCATGGGTCGCGCGGTTGTGTCATTGCCTGCCGGAAATCCAGGTGCGACTATCTGAGTGTTCCCGATTCCCCGTGATCACCGCCGCACAGGATCTGCTCGACCATGACCCCGGACCTGGCATTGACCTACTGCCGCATGATCGCCCAGACCCTGGGCCTGGACGATACTGGCCTGACAGCGCTGGTGCGCGGAACCGGGATTGATGAGGAAACGCTACTACACAGCGACGGGTTTATTGACTGGGATGGAACCCGGCAATTGATTGCCAATGCCCATCAACTCACCGACCAGCCGGATATTGCCCTGCAATCCGGCCTGCGCGCCCTGCCAGCCATGCATGGCCCCATGGGCATGGCTGCCATGGCAAGCCCGACGCTGCGCGACGCCATGCGGCTGTTTGCACGGTTTAATAATACTCGCACCCGCATCTTCAACACGGTGATGGAAGAAACACCGGAACGCATCACTTTACGTTTGGTATTTGCCTATCCACATGACAGCGCCATCCGTTTTCTTACTGAATCAGCGATGGCCTCTTCCTACGCCTGCTATGTGATGTTGCGCGGCCGGCCACTGAATGACGGCTGCGTGTATTTCAACTATCCCGCTCCGCCTTGGGCCGACGCCTATCCGCAGGTTTTTCGTGGAATGGATATTGTCTTCGATGCGCCTGACGCTGCACTCAGCTTGCCCGCCAGTTACGGCGATGAAGCTCTCCACAGTCACGACAGGGATCTGCTTTGGGTCGCCATCCGACAGTGCGAGGTTCGCCAGGAAACCTTGCGCAAACAGGGAACGCTTAGCGACAGAGTGCTATCCCTGCTTCACCAGGAACCCGGCAAGGCGACTCTGGAAAGCATCGCCGATCAGTTACACATGAGCCCACGCACTCTGATCCGCAAACTCAAGCAGGAAAACACCCGCTTCCAGCAATTGCTGGACCAGACCCTCAGTCGCCGCGCCGCTCAGTTACTCAGCCTGCCGCACTATACCGTCGCTGCCGTTGCCGAAGATCTGGGTTACACCGATGTGGCCAGCTTCAGACGCGCTTTTCAACGCTGGTTCGGCACCAGCCCCAGCCGTTTCCGCCAGCAATAACCCCAAACGACAATGAGTCCTGCAAGGCGATATCAAGAGGTCTAGGTCAGTAGCCCCCTGTCATACACCGCTTAGCGAGACACTCTTTTGCCAACACCGCTCACTGTTGCAACGTATGGCCAGAAGCGCTCAGCGTAGATTGTCACTTTCCATCCCCATCTTGTCGGTATCCGCGCTCTCCTAGGCCCAGTATTCCAGTGACACTGGTCACCCAGTAAACGAGGGAACATGGGAAATGTATCGCGGAGAACACCAGGGCTGACTGGCCCCGCGCTCTGAGGCCCTGAAGATCTCGCAACCTCTGGCCGGGTGAACCGTCGCCGGCATTCTGGGTTATCTGGGGTGCATCGCACAGATCCTGGCTCGAAAAGCATGCAAACCCTCTCACCGTGAACATTCAGGCAGCGGTATTAACGGGCTCCCCGTCCTGAGGCCGTAAACCCTTCTCTGTCTGATGTTCCCCTTTCCGGGCGGCAATTGCCGCCCGTTTTTTTATTCCGCGCATTGGCACTTTTTATCCCCCGATTGGCAATTTCCGCGCTTATGTTGCCATGCCGAAAAGTAAACACTCTGTATTGGACCTATTCAGGAGAGCGCCCATGACAAATACAACTGGCACACAACAAGATGACCTCAAGACGCTGGCCCGGCTCAAGCTATCCCCCAGGATTGCCTGGCCCACCGTGGCTATCCTGGTGGCCTCCCATGCCGTCAACATTCTTACCTGGACAATGGTACTTAGTGGCCTGTGGCCGGCCTGGGTCGGGCTGATCATTATCAGCATCACCGGCTATGCATTGTTTACGCCTGCCCATGAGGCCATTCACCGCTGCGCCGCCCAAAAGCCGGAACACAACGATCTGATCCTCTCCATCGCCACGTTTTTAGCGGTGCCGTTCGGCAAGGGCACACTGTTTCGCTTGATGCATATGCGTCACCACCGCTTTACCAATGACCCGGAAAAGGACCCGGATCACTGGATGGCCAGCAGCCTGTGGACCATGCCGCTGTGGGGATTCTGGCCCTTCATCTATCTGATCAACTACCTGCGCAAGCCGGAGGTGTTGCCCAATGTGGAGCCCTCGGAAATCAAGCGCGAGTTGGCGGTGGCCGGTCTGGCGCTGACTGCCCTCATCCTCTGGCGCCCCTATGAAGCGTTAATGTTGTGGCTACTGCCCACCTACTTTGCGTTCTTTCTGATGTGTCTGGTGTTCATGGTACTTCCCCACTATCCGCATACTGCTCGGCAGGACGACGACCCCAACGCCACCGCACTGATGCGCATGGGTAAGGAATGGCTTCTGACCCCGATCTTGATGTATCAGAACTATCACCTGATGCATCACCTTTACCCCACCATTCCCTTCTACCGTTACGGCAAGGCCTGGAAGGCCCGCGAGCAATATCACCGGGAGCATTCCAGCAACATGATCATCCGTCCGTTCCAGCTTGGCCCGGACGACAACACCGGCAACGCCTGACAGGAGAGTCCCATGACAAAAACTGTTCTGATTACCGGCGGCGCCGGCGGCATTGGCCGGGAATTCTGCAAGCTTTTCAACGCGGACGGCTACCGCATCATCGTTTTCAGCCTGCTGCAGGATGAGCTGGATGCATTGGGTCATGACCTGAAAGCACAGCGCAAAGATGTGGACTATCGGGGAGTGCAAATGGACCTGTCCCAGCCCGGCGCCGCCGAAGCCATCATGCAGTGGCTGGACCAGGAAAGGATCGAGCTGGACGTACTGGTCAACAATGTGGGTTTCGGCATGATGGGCGAGCACGTGGAGCAGGACAGCAAGAAGCTGGAGCGTATGCTCACCCTGAACAACATCCTGCTCAGCAAGCTGTGCATGCTGGTGGGCGAGACAATGAAAGCCCGTGGCCGGGGCAAGATCCTGAACATTGGTTCCCTGGCCGGCTTCTGCCCCATGCCCTTCTTCGCTGCCTATAGTGCCACCAAGGCGTTCGTGATCAATTTCAGCGCCTCTCTGCACGAAGAGCTGAAACCCTACGGCGTGCAGGTCACCTGCTTCTGTCCCAGCACCACCAAAACCGCTTTCCTGGACACCGCCCAGAGCAAACACACCTCTTCCAGCGGCATCAGGGAGTTTGTTTCTGCCCAAATCGCGGCCCCGGAAGACGTGGCCAGAGCCGGCTATGCGGCCCTCAAAAGGGGAAAACGCTACGCCCTGCCCGGCCTGTCCGTGACCTTGCAAAGCCTTTTTATCCGCATGATGCCCCTTGGCGCCATGGCCAATCTTGTTCACAAGAAATCGGTGAAGGCCGATGACCGTTAACAGGCATTTTCAGGATCAGCAGGCCCTGTAAACGGGGACGCAAATTTCCTTGCAAAGATGATTAAAAAAATTGTCAGGAGGCTCTTATGAGTCAATGTTTTAGTGAAAATCTCTTGGCCGGCAAAGTGGCATTCGTTGCGGGCGGCACTCGAGGGATTAATTTGGGTATCGCAAAAGCGTTTGCGTGCGCTGGTGCCCGGGTTGCAGTGATTGGTCGAGATGCGGAAAGGGCGGCGGCTGCCCAGGCCGAGATTGAGCAGGCTTCAGGTGGACGTGCGCTGGGTATGCCCTGCGACGTTCGAGATTATGCAGCGGTTGAGACAGCCATAAAAACCACGGCAGAGGCCTTCGGCAAGATTGATATATTGGTATCCGGCGCGGCAGGTAACTTTTTCTCACCCATTGTGGGGTTATCTGCGAATGCGTTTAAAACCGTCGTCGATATCGACCTTATTGGTACATTTAACGTGTTCAGGGCCAGCTTCGACTATCTCACCAAGCCCGGTGCCTCTCTGATAGCCATCACAGCAGGCCAGGCGGAACATGCCGTCCCCTTCCAGGCCCATGCTGCGGCGGCTAAAGCCGGGGTCAACA
>NZ_LWEJ01000156.1:0-23921 GCF_001635525.1 Alcanivorax sp. HI0007 | reverse complement strand
TCAGCTGCTTCAGGCGACTCTTGGCGCCGCCGTTTTCCATCAGCTTGATATCCGCGTTGCGCATGGAAATATCGGCGGGGATGGCATCCAGATTCTTCCAGCGGGTTTCCCGTTTCAGTCGACCGATGGGTTGTTTGCCCTTGATCAGATTGCCGGCCTTGTAGCCGTCGCCGTCATCCACCCCCAGATAGAAGCTGGCGGCGCCCTGGGGGTCCAGGTCCCAGAGCAGGGTACGGTGCTTCCAGCGCGCGGCATGCCAGGCCACATTCACGGCCGAGGCGGTCTTGCCCACGCCACCTTTCAGGTTGTAAAAGGCTATGGTTTGCATGGCGTCCCATTCCTGTAAGCTTACAAAAAGCGCTACGATATTGATTGTTAGTGCTGGCGCCGTGAGTTGTCCGGTGCAGCGGTTTGTGCTCAGGCTAGCATGAACCGGTGGGATGTCCCACGATCGGGGGCTCCGTCAGGTCCTGCGGGTTGTGATGAGGACCCACAGGCGGTTTAATAGCCAGCCAAAAAGTGCCCGCGAGGGCCGAACTCGACGCTACAGGTACCCAGGGTGACAGCGACGAAACGCTACCAGGTCTTTATCAGTGCCACCTTTCCCGATATGCAGGGGGCGCGCCAGGCATTGATGTTGCCGTTGATCGAGCACGGCATGATTCCCACGGGTCTGGACAGTTCCGCTGCGGATGGCAATACCCTGTTGCCGGTGATCCAGAAACTGATCGAAACCAGCGATTATTTCGTGCTGATCGTAGGTGGCCGCTACGGCACGCTCTCACCCATGGGGCTCAGTGAGCTGCACCGCGAATATATCTTTGCCGCCACCAAGCGCAAACCCATTGTCGCCTTTATTCATGATAACCCTGCCATGTTGCCCGCTGACCAGCAGGAACCCACCCGCGATGGCCAGGTGCGCCGGGATGATTTTGTGCGCCTGCTGGAAGAGAAAGTGGCCTGCTTTCGCTGGACCACGGAGAGCGGTCTGGCAGAGCTGGCCCACAAGGTGATCCCCAATCTGATGCGGGAACATCGGGCTGACGGCTGGGTGCGCGCCGACCAGGCCGGCATCGGTGGCGGCGGGGCTGAGGTCGAGGCCCTCAAAGCCCGTATCGAGATGCTGGAAAAGGAACGCGAAGACAGCATGAGCCAGGCCCGGCCCCCGCTGAAAACCCTGTCCCGGGGGGGCGATCTGGTGGCGCTGGATTACTCCTGTAATGTCTATGAAGGTGGTGATTGCAAACTGGCCATGGTCACCACCCGGATCAGCTGGGATCAGGCGTTCTCATGTGTGGCTCCGCTGATGCTCAATCCGGCATCCGAACCGGTGATGCAGAAAGCGCTGGAAGATTTCATCGGTCGCAAGGCTCTGGGCGATGTGCAGCAGGACTTCCCCCGTGCCCATGCGGTGCGCAACGTGGTGCTGGCTGCCCATGCCTTCAACCAGATCAAGATCCATCTGCGGGCGCTGGGCTTGATTGCCAAATCGTCGGAGAAAGATAATCGCGGCCTGCCGTTGTGGCAACTGACGGCCCACGGAGATAACACCATGAGCCAGGTGATGGCGGTAAAGCGGTCTATCAAAATCTAGTTAATAGTGAACAGTTAATAGTTAACAGCGGCGCGGAACAGCGTTGTCTGTTCCGGAAGCAAAGAGGCCGCGCCCATGGTTTGGGCGCGGCCTCTTGCGTTTCCAGTTACGAGGTGCTGGCGCGCGTCGCTGTTAACTGTTCACTATTAACTGTTAACTCAGCCCAGCTTCCCTTTCAGGAATGCTAGAACTTCATCCATGGCCACCTCGGTATTCTCCGCATCCCCTCGCCCTTTATATTCGAGCACCCCATTGTCCATGCCCCGTTCGGCGATGACGACGCGGTGGGGGATGCCCAGCAGTTCGCTGTCGGCCAGTTTCACGCCCAGGCGTTCTTTCTCGCGATCATCGAACAGCACCTCGATGCCGGCGTCTGTCAGCTCGGCGTAGAGTTTTTCGGCCAGTTCCCGCTCGCGGGGGCTCTTCTTGATGTTTACGGGCACCAGGGCCACCTGGAAGGGCGCGATGGCCGCCGGCCAGATAATGCCGCGGTCGTCATGGTTCTGCTCAATGGCGGCAGCCACCACCCGGGTAACGCCGATGCCGTAGCAGCCCATGGGCATGACCACGGACTTGCCGTTTTCATCCAGAACCTTGGCGCCCAGAGCCTCGGAGTACTTGGTGCCCAGCTGGAAGATATGGCCCACTTCAATGCCTCGCTTGATGGTCAGGGTGCCCTTGCCGTCCGGGCTGGGGTCGCCCTCCACGACATTGCGCAAGTCGGCCACCTGGGGCAGTGCCACGTCCCGTTCCCAGTTGATGTTGAAGTAGTGCTTGCCGTCTTCGTTGGCGCCGGCACCAAAGTCACTCATCACCGCTACGCTGCGGTCGATGACAATGGGGATCGGCAGCCCCACCGGACCCAGGGAGCCAGGGCCGGCGCCGATGGCCTGGCGAATTTCCTCCTCGCTGGCGAACTCCATGGGCGCAGCCACGGCGTCCAGCTTCTCCGCCTTGATATCGTTCAGCTCGTGGTCACCCCGAACCAGCAGGGCGATCAGCTGGCCTTCCTCCGCCCCCTTCACCACCAGGGTCTTGACGGTTTTTTCCATGGGCAGATCGAACTGCGCGACCAGCTCTTCGATGGTTTTGGCGTTGGGGGTATCCACCTTTTCCATGGCCGCACCGGGGGCCGGGCGCTCAGTGGCGGGGGCCAGGGCTTCCGCCAGTTCCACATTGGCGGCGTAATCGGAGCTGTCGGAGAAGGCGATATCATCTTCACCGGAGTCGGCCAGCACGTGGAACTCGTGGCTGGCGGCGCCGCCGATGGCACCGGTATCCGCTTCCACCGGGCGGTAGTCCAGGCCCAGACGATCAAAGATGGCGCAGTAGGCCTGATGCATGACCTGATAAGTGGCGGCCAGGGATTCCATGTCCGCATGGAAGGAGTAGGCATCCTTCATGATGAATTCGCGCGAGCGCATGATGCCGAAGCGTGGGCGGATCTCGTCCCGGAATTTGGTCTGGATCTGGTAGAAGTTGGCCGGCAGCTGCTTGTAGCTGTGCAGCTCGTTTCGGACCAGGTCGGTAATCACTTCCTCATGGGTCGGGCCCAGGCAGAAGGGATTGTTGTGACGGTCGGTAATCCGCAGCAGCTCCGGGCCGTAGGCCGGTGCCCGGCCGGACTCTTCCCACAGCTCCATGGGCTGAACCACCGGCATCAGCACTTCCTGGGCCCCGGCACGGTCCATTTCCTCGCGGACAATTTGCTCCACCTTGCGCAGCACGCGCAGGCCGGTGGGCAGCCAGTTGTACAGGCCGGAAGCCAGCTTGCGGACCATGCCGGCACGCAGCATGAGCTGATGGCTGATGACAACGGCATCGGCCGGGGTTTCTTTGACAGTGGCAAGCAGGTACTGGGAAGTGCGCATAGGAGACAGTCTTTGACCGGTTATTGCTGAAGCCGGTTATTTTAGGGGCAAAGACGTCTTGTCACCAGCCATCATGATTGCTGCTGGGATTGTTGCACGGGCTTTCGTATCCTCCCCGTATCCAGAATTAAATGGCGAGTCATATGCTGAATGCACAAGAAGTACAGGACGTGATCTATCAGGGATTGCCGGCGGCATCTGAGGAAGGCCTGCGGGTCGAAGCGGTGGGCGAACGACGCGCCCGGGTGCGCAGTCCGTTCCGGCCGTCCACTATTCGTCCGGGCGGCACCCTGTCCGGCCCCACCATGATGGGGCTGGCGGATGCGGCCATGTATGCGGCGATTCTTGGCGAGCTGGGTCGCGTGGAAATGGCGGTGACCCAGAACCTCAATATCAATTTCCTGTCCCGCCCGGCACAGAAGGATCTGATTGCCGACGCGGTGATTCTGCGTCTGGGACGGCGTTCCGCCGTGCTGGAAGTGCAGCTGTTCAGCGAAGGCAGTGACGAGATGGTGGCCCATGTGACCGGAACCTATGCGCTGCCGAGGAGTTGAAAGTTCAAAGTTGAAAGTTGCAAAGCGCGAGAAAAGCAGGGCAGAAATGTCCAGGCCGTGCCCGCGATGACCGGTCAAGGTGATTACTTCAGACGCCGGCATCCAGTAAAAAACTGCCTGGCGGCGCGGCTAAAGGGTCTATCGCATGGCAACCAATCTGGATCGCGCTTTGCAACTTTGAACTTTCAACTTGAAACTATTCACTGCAACTCCTTCTCCCAGATCAGATCGAGGCTGTTGGCGCGGGTGCTGGAGCGGGCTTCCAGGTGCAGCTGTCGGGTCAGGGTGTAGCGCAACATCACGGTGGAGACCGCATCGAACAGTCCCACCGCATAGGTCAGGTACAAGCGGTCAGACAGCTGTTTGCCCAGCATCAGGGCGGCGTCGTCGGTTTCCCAGTCGCTGCCCACGCTGATTTCATCCACGCCCAGTTTGTCCCCGAGTTTTTCCGTGACGCCGCTGCCTTTTTCCAGGCCATAGAGTGCCAGCGCCTGGGCGATGCGGTTGTTGTCGCCTTTGGAGCCTCTTTCCAGTGGTCGGCCGGTCAGCAGGTAGGACATGGCCTGGCTTTGTTCCATGCCCGGCTCCGAGAACAGGCTGGCTTCCGGTGCCTGCAGGGTGCCGCTGAGCTGTACCCCGACCACCACGTTCTCACTGGGTATCTTGCGGATGGCACGGATATCCAGCCCGGGGTTGTCCGGCGGGCCCTGGAAGATCAGTTGACCGTCACTGATGGCCAGGTTCTGGCCGTAAGCCCGGTAGCGACCTTCCCGGATTACCAGTTCGCCGTTCAGTTGAGGGGGTTGTTGCGGTTGCTGGTTCACTTGCAGAGTGCCGCCAAGCATGGCGTCCAGGCCAAAGCCCTTGAAGTGCACCTTGTCACCCAGGTTGACGATGACATCAATCCCCAACGGCAGGCCACTCTGCTGTTTTCCCTCCTGATGCACCAGGACCTGATCCTGACTGACGGTAACCGCGCCCTCGGGAAGCTCCGTGGGCTGGATTTCCGCCTCCGGGATGGTCAGTTTGCCGCCCAGCTGCAACTCATCCAGGTCGCCCTTGAGGGTCAGGCTCGGATTGAGCAGCACGCGGGCATCGGGTCTGTCCGCCACCCGCAACCGTTGGCCATCCAATGACAGGTTCACCGTGGCTGGCCACTCCCGGGGATCCAGTGTGCCGGTCAGGGTCAGGGTGCCTTCGCCCAGGGTTGCCGACCCGTTCACATCCAGTTGTCCCCGGGGCGAGCCTTGCACATCCATCTGCAGGTCGGTGACGGCGACGCCGAGGGCGGGGACCAGGGCGTTGCCGTTATGCAGACGGATGTTGCCGTCCATCAGTGGTTGTCGAAGGGTGCCAGCCAGGGCGAAATCGCCACGGACCTGACCGCTGATTTCGCGCAGGTCGGTGGTAAGCAGCGCCAGCGGTGACAGGCTGGAGAGCTGGAAGGCTACCTGGCCGCTCAGGGGGCCGTTGGCGTCCAGGCCATGCTCCAGGGAGGCGTTGGCGCTGGCCAGGTCGGAGACCAGGGTCAATTCGCTGGTCAGCCGCTGGTCTTGCAGCTGTCCTTTCATGGAGAGCTGCTCGATAACCAGCTCCTGGGGAGTGTCCGGAGTGCGCACGGCCAGGCGGGCATTGTCGGTGTGCAGCTGAAACTGCCCAGCCGGGTTTTCCAGCGGGCCTTGCAGGGAGGCGTCGCCGTTCAGTTTGCCCTGTACGGTAAAGTCCGGTCCCAGCAAGGCGCCGGCCAGCGCCAGCGGCAGGGCGTCGACGGAGGCGCGGACGTGGACCTGATTGGCGTCGTCCCGTTTGCCTTCCAGGCAGAGTTGGCTCGGCGCTTGCTCAAGACAGAAAGCGCTCAGGGACTGCTCTGTGGCGGACAGCACCAGCGACGTGTCCCGGCTTTGCTGCCAGCGCCCCAGTTGCGCGTGTACCAGGCTGGTATCGGACAGCGAACCTTGCCAGCGGGGCGCGTTATGGAGAGAGACCAGGCTGCCTTGCAGGCCTGTCTCCAGGCGGACATCGTCACGACGGAAACGGGCCGTGGCACGATGGTCGGCCAGGGTGCCGTTGAGGCTGAGCTGTGCGGCGGCCAGTTGTTCGCTGTTGCCCTGCTGCAACGTCTCGGTGTTCAGCTCAAGCATCATGGTCTGCGCGCCCGGGCCGAGTGCGCGGAACCGGGTTTGCAGGGAGGCCAGCGACCAATCCTGCCAACCCAGTTGCCGGCCGGTCAGATTGCCGGTCAGATGGGGTGTGGCCAGGGGACCACGGATTTGCACCTGACCGCTGAGCTGGCCCTGAATATCCGGGTAGAGCTGGTCCAGCCGCGGCAGGGCCAGGGTGGTGTCCAGGGACCAGTCGGGCAGGATGGCGCCGCGGCCGGTGAGCCGGTTGTCACCCCAGCGGATGTTGCTGTCCAGTTGCAGGCCTTGCTGATGGCTTGCCACGGTGGTCGTGGCGGTCAGGGGCTGCTGGCGAACCCGGCCGGCCAGTTCTAGCCGGCTGGGTGACAACTGCCATTGCCCGTCCACATGAGTACCCTGGCTGTTGCCTTTCACACTGAGCTGGCCCGGGAAGTGCGGATGCAGCAGGCCGGTATCCAGTTTGCCCTCCAGCTCCAGGTCCCAGCTCAAGGGGCTGAACTGCAGTTCACCGTGTCCTGCCAGTTGTTGCTCGCCGTCATCAAACTGCAGCTGCTCTAGTGCCAGGCCACCGTTGGTGAGCTGGCTGTTCAGTGACAGATGCACCGTCTTGTCGCCACTGGTCAGGCGACTCTCGCCTGCTATTTGCAGCGTTGCCAGTGGCCCCCGGGTGGTCAGCCTGCCGTCGCCCACGGAGAGTGGTTGCGGCAACACCAGTGGCAACGGCTGTGCCGGCCACTGGTGTTCCAGGGCCAGGGGCCGTTCCGGATCAGCGAGTTGCCATTCGCCCTGGCTGTGAATTTGCACCGGGGCGCTCAGTTCATGATCCAATATCAAGGTCGAGAGCGATCCGCGGATATTGAGCTGGCCCGCTGCTTTCTGCGCGTTGAGGGTTTCGTTCTCGGCCAGGGGCATCTGCCAACGGGCTTGCCCCTGAATCTCCATGGGGGCGGCAAGACTGCCCTGGGCGGTGGCTTCCACGCTGATATCGGCCACCGTGCGGGTGGTCAGGCTGGCCAGTTGAAAGCGACGCCAGGCAGCCAGCTGTCGGGCATCCAGCCCACTGACCAGCTGGGTGTCGTTGAGGCGAAGTGAGGCCATTGTCAGGGTGTCGATGCGTACCCCAAGAGGGAGTGCCAGGCTGTCAGGCAAACCGGCCGTGGCGGTGTCCTCTGTTTTCGGATCCGGGGGCAGTGACAGGCGGAGATCGCCCAGGGATAAGGTGGTGAATTCCAGCCAACCGCGGGTGAGGGAAGCGGGTACCAGCTCCGCCTCAAGACGATCCAGAGTCACTGACACCCCGTCCAGCTGATAGTGCACACCGGTGACCGTGACCCGGTCCAGCAGACTGCCCTGCCAGTCTTCCACCTGCAGATCCCCGGGGATCCACTCGCTGACCTGACCCAGCAACCAGCGGTTGCCGGTGGCCGTGCCCAGCAGCAGCCAGGTGGTCAGTACCACCATCAGGATCAGACTGAACAGCATCCCGAGCAGGCCGACACTGAAACGCTTGAGGGTTCGCTTTATCACAGGTCCGGCCCCATGCTCAGGTGCACGCGCCAGTCGCGGTGTTCATCCACGGCCCGGGCCAGGTCCAGCCGGATTGGTCCCAGCGGGGAGCGCCAGCGGATGCCGAACCCGGCGCTGCGGCGAATTTCGAAATCATTGACGTTATTGAAGGCATTGCCGCCATCGGTGAAAACCGCCAGGTGCCATTTCTCGGTAATCGGATGGTCATACTCCAGGCTGCCGGTGGCCAGATGCCGACCCCCAATCACATCCCCATTGTCGGCCCGTGGGCCCAAGGATTCATAGGCGAAACCGCGCACGCTGGAGTCACCGCCGGCAAAGAAACGGATGGAGGCGGGCAGCTCCCGGACATCCGTGACTTCTGTATAGCCCAGGTCCCCGCGCATCAGTACGCGCCCCCCAAGCAACGGGAAAAGCAGCTTGCCGCTGCCGGTCAGTTGCAGGAAAGAGGCTGTGGAAGACAGGTTACGATTGGCGAAACGGATTTTGCTGCTCAACCGCCAGCCGAAAGACGGATAGATGGGGTCGTTGGCCTTGACGCGGCTGAGCTGGAAGCCGGGAATGATCAGCTCGGCCTGATCCACTTCCCCGGCGATCTCGTAGGTCTCGCGCAGGTAGGTCAGTGACGTGGTGGTGACCCAGCGATTTTGCAACTCGACGATATAGTCGGCACCGGTGGTCCAGCGTTCATTGTCTTTGCTGTCGGTGACTTCATTGACATAGCTGGTGTGAAAATCCAGCCGTTCCCGTTGCGGATCTTTCAGCGGGATCTGGTAGCTGGCACCGGCCCCTTGCTGCACCTGAGAGACTTCCGTTTCCGCCCGGAAGCGGTGACCGGCCCGGTTCACCCGGCGATTTTCCACCCCCAGGCGCACCCGTGGTCCGGTATCGGTGCTGGCGCCGACGCCGGCGAGCAGTGACCAGCGATTGTTGTCTGTCAGGTTGATGCTCACGGGAATGGTCCGGCTGTCATCATCCGGGGTGCCTTTCTGGACCCGCACAGCACTGAAATACCCGGCGCCCAGAAAGGCCTGCTGGGTCTCCAGCAGCTGTTTGCTGTCGAAGGGCTCACCTTCATGAAAGCTCACGTAGGCATCGACCAGCTTGTCCCTCAGTTCACTGCCGGTCAGGGTGATGGCGCCAAAGTCGTAGCGGGGACCGCTGTCCACATGCAATGTGATGGTGGCCTGGCGTTTTCGGGTGTCCACGCTCAGTTGATTGCGGGTCAGTTGTCCCTGCACATAGCCACGACTGATCAGCTGTTGCTGCAGGTTTTTTTTCAGGGAGGTGTACTGGTCATGTTGCAGTCGCTGGCCGATGGCCAGTTGCGCAGTGGCCACCAGATGATTGAAGGCAGGATCATTGGCGGCATCGCCGCGGATGCGGATGTCGGCCCGCTGCAGGATCACCGCCGGCCCGGTATTTACATCCAGCGTGACGCGTGCGCAGCCGTCTTGCTGGTCGGTTTGCAGGGATAAGGTGCTCTCGTAGTAGCCCATGGCCTGCAAGGCTTGCTGGCTATTGGCGAGGATCTGCCGGCGGATCAGGCCGAACTGGGCCGTGGGTGGCTCGCAGGGGTAGCGGGACAGATTGACCAGGGCGCGAATGTTGCTGTTGACCGCGTCGCTGGCGTTGCCAGTGATGCGCAGTTGCGGGGCGTCATCAGCAAAAGCCGGTACGGCGAGCAGCATCAGAAATAGCGTTAGGAACCAGGTTGTCTGCTGCTGTGCCCTCAAGTCTTGCATCCCTGTGCGCTGTTTCCCGGCGGCATGTGGATTTGATGCTGTGTCCCACCGGTTGGGTATGTTGCCACTCGCCCAACAGTGTAAGGCAAGTTGTGACAGTCAGTCTTCGCGAAAGTGCTTGTCGCGTTGGTAGTCACTGGCGGTAGGGCGCTTTTTCAGCCGTCGTTGCAGGGTACGGCGATGAATGCCTAGGGCGTCGGCGGCCCGTGAAATATTGCCATCATGGGCATCCAGGGTGCGCTGGATGTGCTCCCATTCCAGCCGTTGCAGGGACGGTGGCGTGGCGGGTAAGGGCAGGGCCGGGTTGGCCGGGTCGGTATCCAGGGCCTGCAGGATGTCAGCAGGGCTGGCGGGCTTGGTGAGATAGTTGCGGGCACCACGGTGGGTTGCCGCCACCGCCGCGGTAATGCTGCCGTAGCCAGTGAGCAGAATGATACGGCAGTCCGGGAAATGTTCGAGGATCGGGACAATCAGATCCAGGCCGTTGTCGCTGCCCAGATTCTGGTCGAGGATGGCGCCTGCCAGGTCTGGCAAGCGGGCAAGCAGGGCGAGGGCCTGTTCCGCGTTGTGGGCCACGGCCACACGATTGCCACGATGCTCCAGGGCGCGAGCGGTCTGTTCGGCCAGCGGCTCATCGTCTTCCACCAGCAGGAGTTGGCGCACAGTCATCTGGCGAGCTCCCGTGGCCAGTCGATACGAGCCTGGGTCCAGCGAGGTCCCAATTCCATTTCCAGCTGTGCGCCCATTTGCTCCAGCGTGGTGCTGACCAGCGTCAGGCCAATCCCCATGCCTTCCCGCTCCGACGGGGCGTGGGCGGGGCCGTCATCGCTGACTTGCAGGCGGTAACTCTGATCCCGGTCATGCAGCGTGATTGCCAGCCGCGAGGCGCCGGCATCCATGGCGTTATAACCCAGGTTGCAAAGGACCCGGAACCAGCCTTCCGGGTTGGCCACGTTGGGGTTGGTATCCAGTTGATGGGTCACAGAGAGGGTCGGTGCCAGATGCCGAAGGTGTTGTTGCAGCCTGGTCAACAGCTCACTGAAAGGCAGGGATTCCGGTAGCGGGGTGTCGTCGCCCTGTTTCAGGCGTCGGGCCACGTTTCTTGCCAGTTGTTCCATCTGTGTCACTTCATCACGAAGCGCGCCGGGCAGTTGTGGCGAATGCAACAGATTGTCTGCCAGCATTACCAGCGTCCCCAGCGGGGTATTCAGCTCATGGGCCTGGTCAGCCAGGGTCGCGGCGATCTGGTACATGTGCTCGCGGCGACCGGCCAGGTCAATGGCCTGCTCCTGCTGGCGTTGCTGTTGGCGCATCAGGCGCTGGATCACCTGTCCCAGCAAGGTCAGCATGACCAGCAGGGCGATAAAAACCGCGGCCATGCCGACCCCATGCAAACCGCTGAGTTGGTGGCTGAGAGCATGAAGGGGGCTGTCCATGGCCGGCATCTGATACCAGCTCATGGACACCATATAGCCGCCCAGTGCCAGGGCGGCCACCAGCATTCCGCTTCTCAGTGGCAGGGTCAGCGAGGCCAGCAGGGCGGGGACCAGCAGATAGAATGACAGCGGGTTGCCGGCGCCGCCGAACCCCTGGATCAGGCCGGTAAACAGGATCGTATCCAGGGCCAGTTCCAGTGTTAGCAGCGGAGCGTGGCGCTGGCGACCCACCCGGTGTGACAGCAATGTGATCAGGCTGGGCAGCAGCAAGGCCGCCAGCCAACCCAGCTCATTCAGGCGATAGCCGCTATGCCCCTGACTTTGCAGCACCATCAGGGCAAGGGTAATGATCAGCACCAACAGACTGCGCAGCCATATCAGGCGCAGTCGCCAGTTCAGTAAGGGGGGGCGGTTATCCATGGGGCTATTGTAAAGGCAAAGTGCCGCGAGTGGGTGTGGCAGTTTGTCCCGTTGGGTGAGTTGAAAGTTCAAAGTTTAAACGCGTTCCGGGGTGCCGCCTCCCGGAGCCTCACGCTCCGCGCTCATGGGTTTGAGAGCGGGCATGGCATAGCAGCGCACCAAGCGTTGTCTCGCGCTTTTGAACTTTCAACTTTGAACGTTTAACTGGGTTTCAGCAGCGCCCCGTCAAGCAACTCCCCGGCAAAGGCGGGCAGTTTCGGGTGGCGGCGGTGGCTGGCCTTGTGCAGGCGGAAACCGGCTCCACGGAAGATGCTGGCGGTATCGCGGGTGAGTTGGCAGCCGCAGGCCAGGTGCTTCCAGGCCGGGTTCATGCCTTTTTGCAGGCGCTGCACCCACCGACGTTCACTGAGTACATGCTCCAGTGCCAGTAGGGTGCCGCCGGGTTTGAGTACCCGGAAGGCCTCTGCGGCGGCCCGCTCCGGATTCGGGATGGTGCAGAATACCAGGCAGGCGACCACGGTATCGAAGTGGTGGTCCGGGTAGGGAAGTTGCTGGGCATCACCGGTGCGCAACACAAACCGCTCCGGCCGCGCACACTGGCTGGCCGCCTCCTGCGCCAGCGTTAACAGCGCCTGAGCCGGTTCGATGCCGTGGATCTCTGTGGCCGCATCGCCATAGAAAGGAAAGTTGCTGCCGGTGCCGACCCCCAGTTCCAGAACACGTCCCCGGGCCTGGCCGATGATCCGCTCGCGATCCCGGTAGACCGGACGGGTTGCCCAATCCAGTAATACCGGGAACAGCGTATCTTCGTAGAGTGACATCAGCCGCGTGGGGGCAGCACGTAGTTTTCCGGATTGTTCAGCATATCCATGGTCAGCGGATCGCTGATGATGCTGGTCAGATTACGGTCCGTCTGCTTGCTGAACTTGCGGCGCAGCTTTTCAAACTTGCGGAAGCTGCGGAAGTTCAGGGCATACAACCGCACTTCCTGCAGGCGCTTGTAGGAATACATCACATCCAGGGCATCCATGGAAAATTCCGGACGGATTTTCATGGCCTTTTCCAGGTAGCTGATCGCTTCATTCAGATCGCGCTTGCGGTTCATGTAAATGAGGGCGTTGGCGTATTCATAGTTGACGATGGGAATGTCGCCAGCCATTTCCAGCGCTTCAGCGAAGGACTCTTCCACGGTGGTGGTGCGTGCCCCGTAGGTCATGCGGCCGGTGAACTTGCCGACCCGGCGCATGATGCCGGCATCCACGCCTGCGCGGAAAGCATGGGCCAGCGGTTGCTCCGGCATGACTTCCACCACTTCCTCGGCGCTGCCCTTGATCTTGCCGATATAGCGTCGTGCGACAACGATGGGGACCGGAGACTCTTCGGCGATACGCGCGATGGCGTAGGCGTAACCCAGTTTCACGGTGGCCACGATCGGTGCTACCTCCGGGTCATCCTCGGCCTCCTTCATATCGTCGAAATATTCCTGGGCCTGGTTCGCCACGTCCTGCAGCATCATGTACTTGGTGCTCTGGCGGTCCGCCAGGTAAATCGCATACATGAGCTGGGAGAACAGGGAAGGAATCTTGCCGATGGCGCCCAGTTTCAGGCCCTCTTCCCGGGCTTTCTGGAAATCACCGGCAAAGAACATTCGCCACACTTCCAGGTAGCGACGTTCCAGACCGTCGAAATCCTTGCCATCCCAGTTCTGGATGTCTTCAGACATAAAGGGGTATTTCTTGAACTGGGTGCGCATGTAGTCCGCAGAGGGGTAGGGGACTTTCAGGCCGCGCATCAGGTAATCCCATTTTTCCCGGATTTGCGCGTCGGTGTAGGTGAAGTAGCTTTTCTTGTAGGGGACGTCGTTCCATTTTTCCTGGAAGATGCGTTCATCCACGGGGATTTCCTGCATTTGCAGTTCTTCCGCGGTGACTTCGTCCATTTCATCATCGTAGTCATCGTCCCGCGCCGCATGAAGTTGCAAGCTCAATGTACAAAGCGCGATCAGACAAAGGGAGTGCCAGAGTCGTTGAGGATATGCTGTCATGATGGTTACAGCTCTTGTTGTTGTTGTGTGTTTTATCAGGGTAGGAAATACAACGTGCTGTAGTCCTTGCCGCCCGCTGCCTGTGAAGACAGAGGAAACAAAAACGTCAGCGAAGCCTTGTCAGGCTTTTCCCAATACCCCGTTTTGGAGGCGATATGATCGCCGGGCCCCGATAGCCCTTGTAATGGCTTAACAATGCCATGGGCTTGGGCGGTGGACAAGTTTCTGAGGGTATCTATTTCCCTTGGGAAATGTATCTGTAGGGTTGCTGCCCGACAGGAGTCAGGCGACGGGGGAGGTCTCAGGGAGCCGCTGGGCAACACCTCGCCGGGTTCGCAAGGGGTTATTCAGAGACTCCCTGGCAGCCAGCTAGCGGGTGCCGCCGGCATCACGAAGCAGCTGGGCATAGTCGCTGCACTTCGGGTGGCTCTCGATCAGGGCCAGCAGGGTGCGGCCCTTGGGGTCACGGGCGTTGATATCCCGGCCGTTTTCCTGAAAGAACCCGATGAAGCGCTCGAAATCTTCGGCCCGCAGTGCCCGGTAGGCTTTTTCGAGCACGTGGAAGTCGGCGTCTACCCCTTCCTCGCTGGAGAAATCCAGGAAAACCTTGATCTGTTCGTCGGTCATCGGCTCGCCGATTACCTTCTTTTTGTCCTTACGCTCTGCCATGGGCGCGCTCCTAGTGTTGTGCAGGGGCTGAATGCTGGCGCCTCGGAGTGGCTGCGGTTGGCCAGAAAACAACCAGGGTCAGTCAGCGTGATATCAGTGGGCGCGGATTATAGAGGCTGGGGTGGCCAGGGGCCAGAGGAGGGAAAAGAGAAGGTCAACCGCCGGGCCGGAGCCCGGCGGTGGCAAGCGGCATCAGGATGCCATGTCCTTGAGCTTTTTCAGCGGACGCACTTTTACCATGGTGCGGGCCGGCTTGGCGGCGAACGTGGTTTCTTCGCCGGTGAACGGGTTGATGCCCTTGCGTGCCTTGGTGGCGGGTTTTTTCTGGGTGACGATTTTCATCAGGCCCGGCAGGGTGAACTGGCCAGCACCGCGTTTCTTCAGGTGACCTTCCATGATGTCGGCCAGCTCATCGAATACGGCGTTGACGTCTTTCTTGGTCAGGCCGGTGGTATCGCTGATCTGGTTAACGATCTGGGTCTTGTTCATCGGTTCGGTGATGGTTTTAACCTTTCGAGCCGCAGTAGCGCTGGTGGCTTTGGCAGCTGTCTTTTTCTTTGCAGCCATGGATTACTTACCCCTTGTTTTGTGTCTTCCTGAGAATGTGTGTCTCCGCCGATCGGCGGGGAACCGGTCTTGCTTCCCTGTCAGGTACGCCCCTGGACTGCGCAAACTCAGAGGGCCACTGAATTGGTTCGCATCTGTTATATGCCATGAATTTTCACTGCACAAGCCGTGAAACCACTATTTTTTACGGACTTTCAACAAAAATGGGGCGGATGTGGCCTGTTTGGCAGGGAATCGCCCCCCGGCATGGCTCGCAGGCGGTGGAATCGCTATACTGTGGCGCCTTTTTCAGCGACCCGGGGACAGGCACTGCCGACAGATGCGGTTGGCCCCGGGTAGCGCCCTCAGAAATACAAGCGGAAGTTAAGCATGCGAAGCCATTATTGCGGTGATTTGCGAGCCTCCCACGATGGAGAAACAGTTGAGCTTTGCGGTTGGGTCAGTCGCCGCCGTGACCACGGTGGGGTGATTTTCCTCGACCTGCGTGACCGTAATGGTCTGGTGCAGGTGGTGTTCGATCCGGACACCGTGGAAGCCTTCGCGCTGGCCGACAAGGTTCGCAGCGAATACGTGGTGCGCCTGACCGGTCTGGTGCGTATGCGCGATGAAGCGGTGCGCAACAGCAAGATGGACACCGGCGATATCGAAGTGCTGGGCAAGGAACTGACCATTCTCAACGAGGCGCAAACGCCGCCGTTCGAGCTGGATGCCCATTCCGCCGCTGGCGAAGAAGTGCGCCTCAAGTATCGCTATATGGATCTGCGTCGTCCGGAAGTGCTGCGTAACTTTCAATTCCGTTCGCGGCTGACCCACGTGGTCCGCGCCTTCCTGGAAGGCGAAGGCTTCATGGATGTGGAAACCCCGATCCTGACCCGGGCCACCCCGGAAGGTGCCCGGGATTACCTGGTGCCCAGCCGTACCCATCCCGGTAGCTTCTTTGCCTTGCCGCAGTCTCCGCAGCTGTTCAAGCAGCTGCTGATGGTGGCGGGCTTCGACCGCTACTACCAGATTGCCAAGTGCTTCCGTGATGAGGACCTGCGCGCCGATCGTCAGCCGGAGTTCACCCAGATTGACCTGGAAGCTTCCTTTGTGGAGGAAGAGGACATCATGGGCATCACCGAACGCATGGTGCGTTCGGTGTTCAAGGAGCTGCTGGATGTGGAGCTGCCGGACTTCCCGCGCATGCCGTTCTCTGAAGCCATGCAGCGTTTTGGTTCCGACAAGCCGGACCTGCGTATCCCGCTGGAGCTGATCGACATCGCCGATCTGCTGGCCGGTGTAGACTTCAAGGTATTCTCCGGCCCGGCCAACGATCCGAAAGGGCGTGTGGCGGCCATGAAAGTTCCGGGAGGGTGCAGCCTGTCCCGCAAGGACATCGATGGCTATACCAAGTTCGTCAGCATCTACGGCGCCAAGGGGCTGGCCTACATCAAGGTCAATGATCTGGCGGCGGGGGCTGAAGGGCTGCAATCGCCGATCCTCAAGTTCCTCACCGAAGAAGCCATCCAGGGCATTCTGGAGCGCACCGGCGCCGAAACCGGCGACCTGATCTTCTTCGGTGCCGACAAGGCCAAGATCGTCAACGAAGCGCTGGGTGCGCTGCGCGTCAAAGTGGGCCACGACCTGAACCTGGTCGAGGGCGACTGGGCCCCGTTGTGGGTGGTGGACTTCCCCATGTTCGAAGAGGACGAGGGTCAGTACTACGCCCTGCATCACCCCTTCACCATGCCCAGCTGCAGCCCGGAAGAACTGAAGAGCAACCCGGAAGGGGCCCTGTCCCGTGCCTATGACATGGTTCTCAACGGCACCGAACTGGGTGGGGGTTCTATCCGTATCCACAACCCGGCCATGCAGCGTACCGTGTTCGAGGCCCTGGGTATTTCCGATGAAGAGGCGGACGAAAAGTTCGGCTTCCTGCTCGACGGTCTCAAATACGGTGCACCGCCCCACGGTGGTCTGGCTTTCGGTCTGGATCGCATGGTCATGCTGATGACCGGCTGTGACTCCATTCGTGACGTGATCGCTTTCCCGAAAACCCAGACCGCCTCCTGCATGATGACCAATGCGCCGTCACCGGTGGACAGCAAGCAGCTGCGTGAAGTGGGTGTGCAGGTACGAAAAGAAGACAGTTGATTCGATAACAACCGGCGGCGCGGCCCGGCCGCGCCGGTCTGTTCGTAGCATTTACGGGAGACACCATGGCAGGACACAGTAAATGGGCCAATATCAAGCACCGCAAGGCGGCCCAGGATGCCAAGCGCGGCAAGATCTTTACCAAACTGATTCGTGAAATCACCGTGGCGGCCAGAATGGGCGGCGGTGAAACGGCGGACAACCCGCGCCTGCGGGCGGCGGTAGACAAGGCCCTGGGTCAGAACATGACCCGCGACACCATCGACCGGGCCATCAAGCGCGGCGCCGGTGGTGATGACGATGCCAACATGGAAGAGATCACCTACGAAGGCTACGGCAAGGGAGGCGTGGCGGTGCTGGTGGAAACCATGACCGACAACGTCAACCGTACCGTCGCCGAGGTGCGCCATGCATTCTCCAAGTTTGCCGGTAATCTGGGCACCAGCGGTTCCGTGGCCTTCCTGTTCACCAAGCGTGGCGAGATCTTCTTCGAGCCCGGCGTGGACGAAGAAAAGCTCATGGAAGTGGCCCTGGAAGCCGGTGCCGAGGACGTGGAAGAAAACGACGATGGCAGCTTCCTGGTGATTACTACGCCGGACAAGCAGTTCGGTGATGTGGTTGACGCCCTGCGCGAGGCCGGCCTGGAGTTTGCCGATGCGGAAGTCACCATGCATCCCTCCACGGAAGCGGAGATGGATGCGGATACCGCTGAAACCGTGCAGAAGATGATCGATATGCTGGAAGATCTGGACGACGTGCAGAACGTTTACACCAATGCCAGCTGGCCGTCGGAAGAAGCGTAGCGGCAAGCCTCAAGCTACAAGCTACAAGGAAAACCAAAAAGCCCCGAGTGTTTCGGGGCTTTTTGGTATAGGGAGGTTGTGCCGGCCGTTTGCGGCAACACAATCTTGCTTGCAGCTTGCAGCTTGCAGCTTGCAGCTTGCAGCTTGCAGTTTTGCTAACTGGACATATGGACAGCTGTAAGGTACAACTGGACCAGTTTTTATTTTCGGGTCAGCGGCTTATGGCATTACTACTGGGGATCGACCCCGGCTCCCGGCGAACCGGCTACGGTCTGGTGGAACAGGTGGGCAACCGCAGTCGGGCAGTGGCCTTCGGGACCATTACCACGACCCATAAGGACATTCCCCCGCGTCTGGGTGAGATTTTCGCCGGTATTCACCAGGTGGTGATGGATTACGGTCCGGCGGAAGTGAGTATCGAAAAGGTGTTCATGGCCCGCAACGCGGATTCCGCCCTGAAACTGGGGCAGGCCCGGGGAGCGGCCATTGCCGCGGTGATGCAGGCTTCGCTGCCGGTGTTTGAATACTCCGCCCGGCAGGTAAAGCAGGCCGTGGTAGGGCGCGGCGGCGCGGAAAAGGGGCAGGTGGCGGAAATGGTCAAGTATCTGCTTGGCCTGGAAAAGCGTCCCCAGGAAGATGCCGCCGATGCGTTGGCCATCGCCTTGTGTCATGCCCATATGCGTGTGTCACTGGCCCGGATGGGCGGAGCCACCGCAGTCAGAAACGGACGAATACGCTAAAAAGGACAGTAAAACACAGCCATGATAGGACAACTGCGCGGAACCCTGCTCGAGAAACGCCCTCCGGTGCTGTTGCTGGATGTGAACGGGGTGGGCTATGAAGTGGAAGCCCCCATGACCGTTTTTTACAGCTTGCCGGAGACCGGTGAGCCGCTCACCCTGCACACCCATTTCGTGGTGCGTGAGGACGCCCAGTTGCTGTATGGCTTTGCTGATCGCTACGAGCGCGAGCTGTTTCGGGCGCTGATCAAGGTCAACGGCGTCGGCCCGAAAATGGCCCTGGCCATTCTCTCCGGCATCGAGGCAGACCGGCTGGCGCAATGCATTCACGATCAGGACACCACCTCACTGGTGAAAGTGCCGGGCATTGGCAAGAAAACCGCCGAACGACTGGTCATCGAAATGCGTGACCGGCTCGACAAGATTGATGGTGGTCCAGTGTCCCTGCCGGGGCAGACGCCTCTGGCCCAGCCGGACGATGCCCGCTCCGATGCCATCGCTGCCCTGGAAGCGCTCGGTTACCGTAACAAGGATGCCGCCGCCGCCGTTGGCAAGGTGGCAGAGGAAGGCGCCACCAGTGAGCAACTGATCCGCCTGGCACTGAAAAGTCTGGCGCGCTGACCCTAGTAGGAGCCATGCTCGCATGGCGAACCTGGCGGCGAATCCACTGAAGGGCGTTTGAAAACCTGAAGTTTTTCGTGGCTCGCATTGCAGCCTTGGCATCATGGTTTACTTTGCGACCCATCACAGGGCGCCTTCGGCAGGCTCTTCCAGGAAATCTAAAGGGAAAGATGACTGCCGGTACCAATCCGTCTACGCTAGCTCAACATCACTCTCATAACGCTGGGTCTCCCTACTGCAAGCATGGAAAACGACCGTCTGATTTCAGCTGCCGCTGTTGGCACCGGTGAAGAACAGCAGGACCGGGCCATCCGCCCGGCCAGTCTGGCTGACTATAAAGGCCAGCCGAAAGTCCGCGAGCGCATGGAAATCTTCATTGATGCTGCCCGCGGCCGCCAGGAAGCGCTGGATCACACCCTTATCTTTGGCCCGCCAGGTCTGGGTAAAACCACCCTGGCGCATATCATTGCCCGGGAAATGGGCTGCGAACTCAAGTCTACCTCCGGGCCGGTACTGGAAAAGGCCGGCGACCTGGCGGCCATCCTCACCAACCTGGAAGAGGGTGATGTGCTGTTCGTGGATGAGATCCACCGCCTGTCACCGGTGGTGGAAGAGATCCTCTATCCCGCCATGGAAGATTACCAGCTGGATATCATGATCGGTGAGGGGCCGGCGGCCCGCTCCATTAAGCTGGATCTGCCGCCGTTTACCCTGGTGGGGGCCACCACCCGGGCGGGCCTTCTGACTGCCCCCCTGCGTGATCGGTTCGGGATTGTTCAGCGGCTGGAGTTCTACTCCGTGGAAGATCTCTCCGGGATTGTGATTCGTGCCTGCGACATTCTTGCCATTCCCATTGATGATGCCGGCGCCCTGGAAGTGGCACGTCGTGCCCGTGGTACGCCGCGCATTGCCAACCGGCTGTTGCGCCGGGTGCGCGATTACGCGGAAGTGAAGGGCGAAGGGCGAATTACCGAAGCCATGGCCCAGCGTGCGCTGGACATGCTGGAAGTGGATAGCTGCGGCCTGGACGGCACTGACCGGCGTTTGCTCGACATGATAATGCATAAATTTGATGGTGGTCCGGTGGGCCTGGAGTCCCTGGCGGCGGCGCTCAATGAAGATGCCGGCACCCTGGAAGAAGTGGTGGAGCCCTATCTGATTCAGCAGGGCTTCATCCAGCGTACCCCGCGCGGCCGGGCTACCACCAACCATGCCTGGCGGCATTTCGGGCTGCAGCGGCCGCGCAAGGACGGTGATTTGTTTAATGATTGAAAAAAAGCCGCAAAACGGGGAATTTACCCTGCCGGTGCGCGTCTACATCGAGGACACCGATGCCGGTGGCATCGTCTATTACGTGAATTACCTGAAATTCATGGAACGGGCGCGCACGGAATTCATGCGCACCCTGGGTTATCAGCATTATGTGCTGGCCGATGAGAACTTCCAGTTTGTCGTGCATTCGGCCAATGTGCAGTACCGTCAGCCGGCTCGCATTGATGATGCACTGGTAGTGACCGCCCGCTTGAAGCAACTGGGCAAGGCGACGCTGTTTTTCGAGCAGCAGGTTCGCCGGGGTGACACACTGCTTTGCCAGGCCGAGATCAAGCTTGCCTGCGTGAATGCAGATACATTGAGGCCCGCCGGGATCCCGGTGGACCTGTACAACAAATTCAAAGCAGCCAGCGAAGGAGAAGGGCTTAATGGTTGAGGCATCCAGTATGTCCGTCATCAGTCTGATCAGTCATGCCACCATTGTGGTTCAACTGGTCATGGTGCTGTTGGTGCTGGCGTCGTTGACGTCCTGGTACATGATCGTCAGTCGGTATCGGGTAATGGGCCGGGCCCACAAGGCGGGGCGAGCGTTTGAAGAGAAGTTCTGGTCCAGTGATGACCTGGCGTCGCTTTACAACCAGAGCCGCAAGGATCCGGACGTGGACGCAGGCACGGAAGCCATTTTCCGCGCCGGTTTCCAGGAATTCGTGCGCCTGTCGAAAAGCACCCGTGGCGCTGAAGCGGTGATGGATGGCAGCCAGCGTGCCATGCGTGTAGCCCTGCAGCGTGAACAGACCCGCTTGACCAAGCACCTTCCTTTTCTGGCGACAGTGGGGTCCACCAGTCCCTATGTGGGGCTGTTCGGTACGGTGTGGGGCATCATGAACTCATTCATGGCCCTGGCCAACGTGAAGCAGGCCACGTTGAGTGTGGTGGCACCCGGCATCGCCGAGGCCTTGATTGCTACGGCCATTGGTCTGTTTGCCGCCATCCCGGCAGTGATGGCCTACAACCGTTTCTCTGCGCAAAGTGATGCTCTGCTCACCGAAAACGAAATGTTTGCCGAGGAGTTCTCCTCGGTACTGCACCGTCAGGTTCACGGACGCGAGGGGTAAGCCATGAGCGGCGTGAAGATCAGGGTGCCGCGCAAGCTCGTTGCCGAGATGAACGTGGTGCCCTACATCGATGTGATGCTGGTGCTGCTGGTGATTTTCATGGCCACGGCGCCGATGATGACCCAGGGCATCAATGTGGACCTGCCCGACAGCAACAGCGAGCCCATTGATACCACCAAGGATGAGCCGGTGATCATTTCTGTGACCGCTGATGGCAGTTACTACATTGATGTGGGCAGTGACAGCCGCAAGTCTGCCAGCCTGGAAACGGTGCAGGGGCATGCCTTGCGGATTCACAAGCAGAAACCTGCCACCCTGTTTTTGGTCGAAGGCGATGGCCAGGTGGCCTATGCCAAGGTAGTCCAGTTGATGGGTGCCTTGCAGGAAGCCGGCATTACCCAGCTGGGTTTGGTAACGGAACCGCAGGGCAGCAATGAGTGATCGTGGCGCCGCGCTGCTGTTTACCCTGTTCATTCACCTGCTGGTGTTTGGGCTGCTGGTGTTCAGCTGGAGCACCGACCCGGCATTGCACAAGGCGCCGGTGATCCCTCCCCATGTGAAAGCCACCATGGTGGAAACGTCCAAACAGAAAAAGGCGCCGGTGAGCAAGCCGAAGCCGGAGCAAAAGCCAGCGCCGAAACCGGAACCGAAACCCAAGCCAAAGCCGAAACCCAAACCGGAGCCCAAGCCCGAACCCAAGCCTGAGCCTAAACCCAAGCCCAAGCCGAAACCGGAGCCTGCCAAAAAGCCGGCGCCGAAACCGAAACCGGAGCCCAAGCCGGATCCCAAACCGGTCATCCCCGAGATTGAGGAGCCGAGCCTGGAAGAAATGCTGGCCGAGGAAGAGCTGGAAATGGCAAAGCCCGCGGAGCCAGCCCAGCAGGAAACACAAGATGCGGCCAGCAATGCGGATCAGTCGGATGTGGAAGTGGCCAGCTTTACCGATGCCATTTCCGCACAGGTAGGGCAGCGCTGGCGGATTCCCGGCAACTATCGCAACCGGGATGACATCAAGACACAGGTGCGGATTCAGATGATTCCCGGCGGTGAGGTGATCAATGTGTCTGTGGTGAAGAGCAGTGGTTATCCCGATTTTGATGAGTCGGTCATGAATGCGGTGAAGCTGGCCAGCCCCCTGCCGGTTCCAGATGGCCCGCTGTTTGATAAACAGTTTCGCTCACTGGTGATCGAATTTGATCCTGGAGTTGCACAATGAAGTTGGAATATAAGGCACAGAAAATGTGGCGGATTGGCCTGGCGGCCATCCTGATGTTCGGCGCCGTGATGGCCCGGGCAGAATTGCTTATCCGGGTCACAGAGGGCCGGGTGGATGCGGTGCCCATCGCCATCGTGCCTTTTGAGGGTGCGCAGAACGCGCCCGAAGATGTGTCACAGATTGTGCAGGCGGATTTGCACCGCAGTGGCCAGTTCAAGCCATTGCCGGCGGAGGATATGCTCAGCCGCCCGCGCAACGAAAGTGAGGTCATCTACCGGGATTTCCGCGTGCTGGGGGTGGAGTACATCATCACTGGCAGCATGAAGGCCCAGGAGAGCGGTGGGTATGAAGTGAGCTACGCCCTTTTCGATGTGAATCGTCAGGTGAAGCTCATGTCGGAGACCTATCGCCCGCCGGTTTCACAGCTGCGGGATGTGGCCCATGCCATCAGTGACCGGATCTATGAGCAACTCACCGGTATCCCGGGGGCGTTTTCCACCAAAATTCTCTATGTGACGCATAATCGTAGTGACAAAAACCCTTTCCAGCTGCAATATGCCGACGCCGACGGGCACCGTGTTACCACTATCCTGCGTAGCCAAGAGCCGATCATGAGCCCGACCTGGTCACCAAATGGCAGGAAAGTTGCTTATGTTTCTTTCGAGGATGACGGGATGCCGGCCATTTATACCCATGACCTGGCAACCACCAACCGGGAAAAGGTGTCCAGCTTCAGGGGTATCAATGGCGCCCCGGACTGGTCACCGGATGGTCAGAAGCTGGCGCTGACCCTGTCGCGGGACGGTAACCCGGAGATTTACATGCTGGATATCGCCAGTAAGCAGCTAACACGGCTGACCCAGCATTACGGGATTGATACGGAGCCTCGCTGGTTGCCGGATGGTGAGCACCTGGTGTTCACCTCCAGCCGATCTGGCGGGCCCCAGATTTACAAACTGAACATAAATGATAAGTCGGTCCGGCGAGTGTCATTCGAGGGTGCGTATAATGCCCGCCCGGATGTCACGCCTGACGGTCGTTATCTTGTTTATGTACACCGGCGTAATGGAAATTTTAACGTCGGGGTGCAGGACCTCCAGCGGGGCACATTCAATATTGTGACCCGCACAGACATGGATGAATCGCCCAGTGTTGCGCCCAATGGAAGTATGGTAATTTACGGGACGCAAGATCGGGGGACGGGGGTTCTGGAAGCCGTATCCATCGATGGCAGAGTGAAAGTGACGCTGCCGTCGAAGGAAGGTGAAGTCAGAGAACCGGCCTGGTCGCCGTTCCTCTGAGTGATTCTCGGAGTCCAATACTAGGAAATTATAGGAGCTTTTCGCATGCGTTCATTTCTTAACCCGCTGTTCGCCCTGATGTTGGCAGCTGCCCTGGCAGCCTGTTCCAGCACCCCGACTGAAGATGACAGCTCTGCAACCGACGATATGTC
>NZ_LWEJ01000155.1:0-234 GCF_001635525.1 Alcanivorax sp. HI0007 | reverse complement strand
CGCCGTTGAGGATCCTGGGCAGGTATTCCTGCTGCTGCTCCTCGGTGCCGCAACCGATCAGGCAGGGGCCGCACATGTGCAGGCCCATGGGCACCAATGGCGGGGCCTCGGCCCTGACCAGCTCCTCCGCGAAGATGGCCCGCTGACTCACACTCCAGCCGGTGCCGCCGAATTCCTTCGGCCAGTGCGGCGCCGCCCAACCCTTGTCGTTGAGAATGCGCTGCCAGGCCATGG
>NZ_LWEJ01000154.1:0-270 GCF_001635525.1 Alcanivorax sp. HI0007 | reverse complement strand
GCCCATGGCCCTGGCCAGCTTGCGGCGCGTGGGGGAAAGATCACTGGCGACGATATGACGTACCCCCTTGGCCTTGAGCATGGCAATCACCCCGAGACCAATGGGCCCGCACCCAATCACGATGGCCGTGTCACGACGGCCTATCCCGGAGCGGTTTACCGCATGCAGGGACACCGCCATGGGTTCGGTCAGCGCCGCATGGTCATCGGAAATACCGTTGGTGACAGGAAAGGCCAGGGATTCCTCCACCAGCACCCGTTCGGCATAGGC
>NZ_LWEJ01000153.1:0-225 GCF_001635525.1 Alcanivorax sp. HI0007 | reverse complement strand
TTTATTTTTCAATGAAGCAAAAAGATAAAGTCCTGCAAGAAAGGGTAAAAGCAAAACCTGTTCAAGCCCGGCAACCCAAAGCACCAAAACCAAAACTACAGGGATAAAGTTCGTCTTACGCATCCTTTCCCCATAACTTCTTTAGCAACAAGATTAAATAATGCTGATAATCAATAAAATATCGCCGAAAAAGCCTTCTCGGCTCTTTGTATATTCTGTAAACAA
>NZ_LWEJ01000152.1:0-225 GCF_001635525.1 Alcanivorax sp. HI0007 | reverse complement strand
TTCGAGTTCTTCGTGCAGCCGGGCAGCATGCTGGGCAGCGACAGTGCCCAGCAGCATTACATCAGCAGTAACTACACCCATGTAGCCCGGGATCTCAACGCACGCCAAATCAATGTGGTGGCGCAGATGCTCGCGCACCGGGAGGAAGACGGCACGGATCGCTACAGCTTTTCCTGTAATCCGGAAGTGACCCTGGATTTGATGCCTCTACTCAAAGCGCGCCGG
>NZ_LWEJ01000151.1:0-207 GCF_001635525.1 Alcanivorax sp. HI0007 | reverse complement strand
GTCGGGGAGCTCGCTCTCCACAGGCAGTTCCACCTTGCCACTCAGGTGGCCCACAGCGTTGTTGGCCCGTTGGTAGTCACCGCTGAACAGGGGGAGGGCATCGGGATCCTGCTCTTCGCTGGAAGGAGTGGATGAGGTCAGGCTGAGAGTATTCTGTTGCTGTTCGCCGCTGGCACTCTGGGTCTCTACGGCCAGTCGACTGTTATC
>NZ_LWEJ01000150.1:0-212 GCF_001635525.1 Alcanivorax sp. HI0007 | reverse complement strand
GCAGCCCGGAAGAAATCGCCTGCATGAAAGCGGTGAAGCACGTCTTTGATCCCAACAACATCATGAACCCGGGGAAGCTGTTCGATGTTTGATGAAATCAACACCCCGGTGGATCAGGACGGTTACCAGCACCGCTGGATCGACGGGTCGCCCATCGACATTCCCGTGGGCAAGGCCGTGTGCGTGGGCCGCAACTACGCGGACCACGCCAG
>NZ_LWEJ01000149.1:0-204 GCF_001635525.1 Alcanivorax sp. HI0007 | reverse complement strand
GATAGCGGTGACTGGGACTTGTTATCAAATCGGGCTACCATGGCGCCCCAGTACAAGGAGCCCTGAATGGACACCATCACCGCCCTGACCACCCGTGTTTCCAGCCCCCGTCTGGACCAGCCAGGCCCCAGCGATGAGCAGCTCGACCTGTTGCTGCGCGCGGCTATCCGTGCACCGGACCATGGCCTGTTGCGTCCCTGGCGG